>NZ_JAUTYS010000021.1:0-42188 GCF_041982285.1 Pantoea sp. ANP04
GAACTCAGAAGTGAAACGCCGTAGCGCCGATGGTAGTGTGGGGTCTCCCCATGCGAGAGTAGGGAACTGCCAGGCATCAAATAAGAGAGAGCCCTTCGCGTATGCGAAGGGCTTTTTTCGTTGCGGCAATCCACTTTCATTGTGGAAGTCCGCAATAAAACACCCTCATAGCAGTCCATCACTCTTCGCGTTCATCATCAGTGCATCAGTGCATCAGTGCATCAGTGCATCCACGCAATGAGCGCATTCAGACAGTTTTCAGGCCATAAAAAACCCGGCACCAGGCCGGGTTGTAAGATCACTGAGCCAGTAATCAGTGAATAACCTGCGATAAAAACGCCCGGGTACGCTCCGATTTAGGATTCGCAAAGAACTCCTGCGGTGGCGCAACTTCGACGATCTCACCCCGATCCATAAAGATCACCCGGTCAGCCACGGTGCGGGCAAAGCCCATCTCATGGGTGACGCACAGCATGGTCATCCCGTCTTCAGCCAGACCAATCATCGTATCCAGCACCTCTTTAACCATCTCAGGATCCAGTGCTGACGTTGGCTCATCAAACAGCATAATTTTAGGCTTCATACAGAGTGAGCGGGCGATGGCGACACGTTGCTGCTGTCCACCAGAGAGCTGGCCTGGAAATTTATGCGCATGCTCGGCAATGCGCACGCGTTCCAGATAATGCATGGCCAGTTCATCTGCTTCCTTCTTAGGGATCTTTCTCACCCACGAAGGTGCCAGCGTACAGTTCTGCAATACGGTCAGGTGCGGGAAGAGGTTAAAGTGCTGAAATACCATGCCTACTTCGGTGCGCACGCGCTCAATGTTACGCACATCATCGTTGAGGTGGATACCGTCAACAACAATGCGACCCTGCTGATGCTCTTCCAGATGATTAATACAGCGGATCGTCGTCGATTTGCCGGAGCCGGAAGGCCCGCACAGCACGATGCGTTCACGGGGTTTGACCTGCAGGTTGATGTCTTTCAGTACGTGAAACTGCCCGTACCATTTATTCACGTTCTCAAGCGAAATCATCAACGCGTCGGAAGTGTGTGTCATAGAGTCAGTCATGTAAAACCTCAGTGCGATGTACGCCCGGTGTGAAAGCGCTTTTCCAGATACTGGCTGTAGCGCGACATGCTAAAACAGAAAATCCAATAGACCAGTGCAGCAAAGACATAACCTTCAGTCGACATCCCCAGCCAGGTCGGATCGACCGTTGCCTGCTGGACGCTGCTGAACAGATCGAAAAGACCAATGATGATGACCAGGCTGGTATCTTTAAACAGTGCAATAATGGTGTTAACCAGACCGGGAATGGTGAGTTTCAGCGCCTGCGGCAGAATCACCAGCATCTGCGTCTTCCAGTACCCCAGCGCCAGAGACTCGGCTGCTTCATACTGGCCTTTAGGCAGTGCCTGAAGACCACCGCGAACCACCTCGGCCACATAGGCGGACTGGAACAGAATGACGCCCACCAGTGCGCGCACCAGCTTGTCGATGTTAGTACCTTCAGACATAAACAGCGGCAGCATCACTGATGACATAAACAGCACCGTAATCAGCGGCACGCCACGCCAGAACTCAATAAAGATAATCGACAGCGTGCGGACCACCGGCATACGTGAACGACGGCCAAGCGCCAGCAAAATACCCAGCGGCAGCGCACCGGCAATACCGACCGACGCGATAATCAACGTCAGCGTTAATCCTCCCCACTGACGTGTTTCGACACGCTCCAGCCCCAGATACCCGCCATACAGCAGGAACCAGACAATCACCGGATAGATCACGGCCCATGCCGCAATGTAGCGTCCACGATACGGCAGGCTCTTCAGGAACATCGGCACAATCGACACCAGGCCGATCACCAGCGCCAGATTAATACGCCAGCGCAACTCATGCGGATAAAGCCCATACATGAACTGGCCGAAACGCGCATGGATAAACACCCAGCAGGCTCCCTCTTTGGTGCAATCGGCGCGCGTGGTACCAATCCAGTTTGCCTGAAAGACCAGCCAGTTCAGCGCGGGCGGAATAACGTGCCAGATTACCCAGATGCAGAACAGCGTCAGTAACGTGTTAAACCAGCTGGAAAATAGATTTTTACGAGCCCAAAGCCAGGCGCGACTGACAGGCGTCGTCGGGACGGGGGGCGTTTCATGCGTAGTCACAGACATAGTTATCCCGTTCTCTTAACGCTCAACCAGCGCAATTTTGCGGTTATAGAAGTTCATAAGCATCGATATCAGCAGACTGATAATCAGGTAAACGCCCATCGTGATAGCGATCGTCTCAATGGCCTGACCAGTCTGATTGAGCACCGATCCGGCAAACAGCGACACCATATCGGGATAACCGATAGCGGCGGCGAGTGAGGAGTTCTTTACGATGTTCAGATATTGGCTGGTCAGCGGCGGAATAATGACGCGCATGGCCTGAGGGATGATGACCTGGCGCAGCGTTACCGGATTCGGCAGACCCAGCGACCGGGCGGCTTCATGCTGACCATGCGGCACAGACTGAATTCCTGAGCGGATCACTTCAGCGATAAACGACGAGGTATAGATCGACAGTGCCAGCGTCAGTGCCGCCAGCTCCGGTATCATCACCGAGCCGCCGCGGAAATTGAATCCACGCAGTTGCGGCACATCCCAGTGCATCGCTGCGCCAAACCCAAGATGCGCAAGCAAAGGAAAGAGAATCAGCATTCCAACGGCTGCGGGCCAGGTGCGACGTAACTCACCGGTTTTTAACTGGTGCTGGCGGTTAAAGCGGTACAGAGCATAGCTCACCGCTACCGCCAGAAGCAGTGCGATAACAAACGGCCAGCTGCCAGGTGCATAGGTCGGCCACGGCACATAAAGTCCGCGATTACTGACATACGCCAGATCAAACGCATTCAGCGCCTGGCGTGGGCCTGGCAGATTGCGTAAAACCGCGAAGTAC
Source organism: Pantoea sp. ANP04 (assembly GCF_041982285.1). NCBI lineage: Bacteria > Pseudomonadati > Pseudomonadota > Gammaproteobacteria > Enterobacterales > Erwiniaceae > Pantoea > Pantoea sp. ANP04. Next base: position 2,954 of record NZ_JAUTYS010000021.1, read on the forward strand.
CAAAAGAAAATCTGAAGCAAAGGCGGGATATTACGGAAAGTTTCAATATAGATATTTGAGAGCTTCCGCAGCAGCCAGTTGTCAGACAGGCGGGCAAGACCGACCGCGAATCCGAGAATCGACGCAAAAACAATACAGAGCGCAGAGACCAGCAGCGTGTTGGTTAATCCAACCAGAAACACGCGCGCGTAGGTATCTCCCTCCGTGTACTCAATAAGATGCTGAACGATGCCGAAACCGGCAGTGCGTTCAAGAAATCCAAACCCCGATGTAATGCCGCGATTGTCCAGGTTAATAATGGTGTTATGCACCAGATAACCCACCACACCAAGCACCGCGACGACGGCGATGAGCTGATAAATCCAGGCGCGAACCGTGGGATTACCAAATGAAAAATCCCTTTTCACGGTTGGGCGTTGTGACATGTTGAAACCTCAATACGAGAGCTGGGGCAGGGCACCGCAGAATACGGTGCCCGATTGGTGAGGTCTGTTAACGTACCGGTGGTGCGTACTGGATACCGCCCTGATTCCACAACGCATTCTGGCCACGTGCGATCTTCAGTGCGCTATCTTTACCGACGTTACGATCGAAGCTTTCCTGGTAGTTACCTACCTGCTTAACGATGTTGTAGGCCCACTTATTATCCAGCTTCAGATCTTTACCAAAATCACCTTCGGCACCCAGGAAGTGTGCCATGTCTGGTGTCGTTGGTTTGGCTGTCATCTGGTCGACGTTTTTCGAGTTAATACCCATCTCTTCCGCATTCAGCATGGCATAGAGCGACCATTTGACGATGGTGAACCAGTCATCATCACCACGACGTACCAATGGCCCCAGCGGCTCTTTGGAGATCACTTCTGGCAGAACAATAAAGTCGTCAGGCTTGCCGAGCTTAATGCGTAAGGCGTAAAGCTGAGACTGGTCAGATGCCAGCGTATCGCAGCGTCCACTATCCAGTGCTTTCGCAGATTCATCAGAGCGGTCAAAGGTCACTGGCGTATATTGCATTTTGTTGGCTTTAAAATAGTCCGCCACGTTCAGCTCGGTATCGGTACCTGACTGAATACAGACCGTCGCGCCATCCAGCTCTTTCGCACTTTTCAGGCCGGCTTTCTTGTGAGTCAGGAAGCCGATACCGTCATAATAGTTCACGCCCGCAAACAGAAAGCCCATGCCGCCATCGCGCGATGAAGTCCAGGTGGTATTGCGTGAGAGCACATCCACTTCGCCTGACTGCAGCGCGGTGAAGCGCTCTTTCGCAGTCAGCGGGGTATATTTCACTTTGGTCGCATCGCCAAACACAGCGGCAGCCGTCGCACGACACACATCTACATCGATACCGGTAAACTTGCCACCCGCATCGGCGTAGGAGAAGCCCGGCAGGCCGTCACTGATACCACATTGAACAAAACCTTTTTTCTTTATCGCATCCAGAGTGGTGCCTGCGTGTGCTTGCTGAGCAAGGCCAACCAGTGAGGCGGCGGCGATCAGCGTAGAGAGCATCATCTTTTTCATAAAGCATCCTGTGTGGCGGGATCATGTTGTTATGTTTGCGCACTTTAATGTGCGTTTTTTTCCTGTCTGTGGCGGTCAGCCATCCACGACTTTGCAAAGCTGATGCCAGTTTTGCAGAATCCTGAATTCATATGAAAGAACGGTTAATATTCGGAAGTACTTAGAAAGTTTCGCTAATATGGCGCACCAAAAGGAAGCAATGCGAGTCGACTCGATCACAATTAGTGCAAATAGTTTCACTATATGGGAGCAGTGTGAGCAATCGCTCATGCATATATGTACGAAGGGATAGTATTGCTTTTTTAATGCGTAGAAAGTCACATCCCCAGCACTGGCAGGGGTTTGGGCTGGGTGATTTTCAGAAGAGAGATTAAGTCAAATCAGCACAAGCAAAAGCGAGAAGGTGAAATATCACGCCAGCAATTGCAACTATAGTTACCATATTACCCGCAAATGTTTCACTGGTCTGGCGATGAATTTGTGTGAACAGGCACAAATAAAAACGCCAGCCCGAAGGCTGGCGTGATTAACAGACAGAACTAAAAATCAGTTCATGCCGTATTTTTTCAATTTCTTACGCAGCGTACCGCGGTTGATACCCATCATCAGGGCAGCACGGGTCTGGTTGCCACGGGTATACTGCATCACCATGTCCAACAGAGGCTGCTCGACTTCAGCCAAAACCAGCTCATACAGGTCGCTCACATCCTGACCATTCAGTTGAGCAAAATAGTTCTTCAGTGCCTGTTTAACCGAATCACGCAAAGGTTTTTGAGTTACCTGATCCTGTGAGTTAACGGTAGAAACGGTCAGTACGTCAGAATTTACGCGTTGTTCGAACATAGTTCTTTCAGCTCTTTATTTCGTTACGCAAGATTTTCGAAGTATGCCTCCAACGCCTCCAGCTGTTCGCTGGCATCCTCAATGGCGTTGAATGTGCGCCGAAACTGGTCATTCGGGGCGTGCTCCTGCAGGTACCAGGAGACGTGCTTTCGCGCTATACGGTATCCCTTGCCTGAACCGTAAAAGTCGTGCAGCTCACGTATATGCGAAACAAGCAAGCGCTTGACCTCTGCCATTGGCAGCGGGGCAAGCAACTCCCCAGTGTCCAGATAATGCTGGATTTCCCGGAAGATCCACGGTCTTCCCTGAGCAGCGCGTCCTATCATCAGAGCATCGGCCCCTGTATAGTCGAGCACCGCTCTGGCTTTATGCGGGTCAGTTATGTCTCCATTCGCGATAATCGGAATGGAGACACTCTGCTTAACTGTCCGAATGCTGTCATATTCAGCTTCTCCGTTGAACAGGCAGGCACGAGTGCGACCATGTATCGTCAGAGCCTGTATACCGCAGCGTTCAGCCAATTGGGCAATCGCGACACAGTTCCTGTTTTCAGGATCCCAGCCAGTACGAATTTTCAGCGTAACCGGCACATTCACTGCATTAACCACTGCGGAGAGGATAGACTCCACCACGGTGGGATATTGCAGCAAGGCTGAACCCGCCATTTTGCGGTTAACCTTCTTGGCAGGGCATCCCATATTAATGTCGATGACCTGTGCACCAGCCTCAACATTAATGCGTGCAGCTTGCGCCATTTCACTGGGATCGCAACCGGCAATTTGCACGGCGCGAATGCCTGGCTCATCACTGTGAACCATGCGTAATCGGGATTTGTCGCTAGCCCACACTTCCGGGTTAGAAGACAACATCTCAGAAACTGCCATACCTGCACCCATTTCGTGACACAGCGCCCTGAACGGCCTGTCGGTAATACCGGCCATCGGTGCTGCAATCAGTCGATTTCTCAGCTGGAGGTTTCCAATACGCATGAAGTCAGAATGGCCATACTGTGTCTGCAAGGCGGCGTATATTACGCATTTTTGCAGGAAGATGAAAGGCCAAACTTTGAACAATCAGCAAGAAAGATCAATGAAATCCGGATGATGATCGGGGATTATGATTATTCACCTTAAATATCAGTCAGTTAATTTTTTATGCTGAAATTGTGAACAAAAGTTTTTCCAGAAAAGTACGTCAATTCACCAGATAAAAAACGTCACATAACGTGATTAACGATACAAGCATCCATTTCAAATCGCAAAATCCCGCAGCTTACGCTGCGGGCTGGTTGAATGTTCTGTTAAGGCACTGCGGGCCGGCCAGTGCGATATCAGAAGGGGTAGACAGGCGCCAGATTCAGGATTTAATCCCGGTAATTCGGCACCACTCCTCTTTAACGGCAACCGGGTCGAGTGTGAACTCGCCGGCGTATGCTTCACATACGCTCTCAGCCTGGCTCTCCAGAACGCCCGAAAGGCCCAGGTGTCCACCAGACTTGGGCAGTACACTGATCAGCGGTGCCAGCTCACGTAGCGGACCGGCCAGAATATTCGCGACCACCACGTCAGCCTGCAGGTTGTCGGGTTGCTGGTGGGGCAGATAAAGTGACAGGCGGTCAGAGACGCCGTTGCGCTCTGCATTATCCCGGCTGGCCTGAATGGCCTGCGGATCAATATCAATGCCAATTGCCTGAGCTGCACCCAGCTTCAATGCGGCGATCGCCAGGATCCCCGATCCACAGCCAAAATCGATCACTGTTTTGCCGTCCAGATCCAGACCGTCAAGCCAGGTGAGGCAAAGTGAGGTAGTGGGGTGGGTACCCGTTCCAAACGCCAGACCCGGGTCAAGCATCACGTTGACGGCATCGGGATCCGGCACGTCACGCCAGCTTGGGCAGATCCAGAGACGTTCGCCGAAGCGCATTGGGTGGAAGTTTTCCATCCATTCGCGCTCCCAGTCTTTGTCTTCGATCTGCTCGATCCGGTGGCGAAAACCGGCGCCCAGCAGCGGATGCTGCTCCAGTTCGGCAGTAATGACAGCCATGTCAGTTTCAGCATCGAACAGGCCGATCACATCAGTATCACCCCACAGACGCGTTTCGCCTGGCAGTGGCTCATACACCGGCGTGTCATGGGTATCCTGAAAAGTCACTGAAACCGCACCGATGTCCATCAGCGCATCGCTCAGCGTTTCCGCATGTTCACCTGAGCTGTTAATTTTGATTTGAATCCACGGCATAACGTCTCTCTTTCCGTCAGTGTTGCGGCGCGTCGACCGCTTGCGGCGCGCGTCCAAACAGGTTGCCCACTAAAAATGCCAGCAGGCTCAAAAGCAGTGAGGGCACGATGGGGTGAAAACCCAGTATCTGCAGGTTAAGGCTCGCCAGAAAAGCGTAGCAGCCTCCCCCCACCACCATGCCGGTGATGGCCCCAGCGGCATTAGCGCGCTCCCAGTAGAGGCCCAGAACCAGCGGCCACAGGAAAACCGCCTCAAGGCCGCCAAATGCCAGCAGGTTGAGCCAGATAATCATATCGGGTGGATTCCATGCCGCCATCAGCAGCAGGAGACCCAGTGCGAAGGTAATGGTGCCAGATAACAGTCGCAGCCGTGTCTCATTTTCCAGCTGTTGCGGTGCGACACGCAGATAGAGATCTTTAATCAGCGTGGCCGAGGCCTGTAACAGCTGGGCATTAATGGTCGACATGATCGCGGCCATCGGTGCTGCCAGAAACAATCCGGCGGCTAACGGAGGCAGTACGGTAATCATCAGGACAGGAATAACACTATCCGGCACAGTCAGGTTAGGCAGAATTGCCCGGCCCAGCGCACCGGCCAGATGCATTCCCAGCATCAGAATCACCACCACAATAGTGCCGAGAATAATGGCCCGATGTACGGCTTTGCTGTCTTTATATGAGATGCAGCGCACCGCAGTATGCGGCAGGCCAATCACGCCAAAGCAGACCAGCACGACAAACGAGCTGAGGAAGGTGGGTGTAATGATTTCGCCTGGCCCCTGCGGCGACAGCAGAGCAGGATCGATGTCATGCAGTTTCTGCACGGCCGTGCTCAGGCCGCCAGCCTGATGAATCACCGCGAACAGCAGCAGAAAGGTGCCAATCAGCATCACAATGCCTTGCATCGCGTCATTCAGCACGCTGGCACGGAATCCGCCGAACGCAGTGTAAAGCGCGATAGTGCCGCCAAAAATCAGCAGACCGGTGTCATAGGGGATACCTGCGGCGGTTTCAAGCAGCCGCGCCCCGCCAATAAACTGCACTGTCATGGCACCGATAAAGGCGATCAGCAGGCTCAGGCTCGCCAGCCAGATCAGCAGCGGGCTCTGATAGCGGGCGTAGAGCATGTCATTCAGCGTCACCGCATTATGCTTACGCGCCAGAATGGCAAACTTCTTCCCCAGCACACCTAACGACAGCCAGACGGCGGGCACCTGTACCATCGCCAGCAATACCCATCCCAGCCCATATTTATAGGCAGCACCGGGGCCACCAATAAACGAGCTGGCGCTGATATAGGTGGTAGTAAGCGTCATTGCCAGCACAAACCCGCCCATGGAGCGGCTGCCAAGGAAGTATTCCGTCAGGAAACTGCCTTCACGTCTTTTACGAACGGCAAATACCGACAGCGCGGCAATGACGACAAGATAAATCAGCAATGGCAGGATAATTTCACTGTTCACTTTTATCCTCCAGCGGCATGTCGCGGAAAATGACCCGCACCATCATCCAGCACAGGAAAATGAACAACAGGGGAGCAAACAGGCAGGAGAGTTCGAACCAGCGCGGCAGACCGGTGACACCGATTTCACTGCCACCCAGCCAGGCAGAGAGCCCCCAGGCCGCGAGCCAGAGCAGCGTGAGCCAGAGCGACCAGCGCGCCTCTTTATGAGCCTGTATAAAACGAGCGTCCATGATTCAACCTTAACGCCAGCGGAAAAAGAAAAAGGCCGGATTAACCGGCCTCTGACTACTCAGCGTTGCGATTACTTCTCGTGCAGGCCGAGTTTTTTCTCCAGATAGTGGATATTGGTTCCACCGTGCTGGAAGTTTTCGTCGGACATGATTTTCATCTGCAGTTCAACGTTGGTTTTGATACCGTCGATGATCAGTTCCGCCAGTGCATTTTTCATGCGGGCGATGGCCACGTCGCGTGATTCGCCGTAAGTGATCAGCTTACCGATCATGGAGTCGTAATAAGGCGGCACGGTATAGCCTGAATAAATATGCGACTCCCAGCGCACGCCAAAACCGCCTGGCGCGTGGAAGCGAGTAATTTTACCCGGGCTTGGCAGGAAGGTCACGGGATCTTCGGCGTTGATACGGCACTCGACCGCATGTCCGCGAATGATCACATCTTCCTGTTTGATCGACAACGGCTGGCCTGCGGCGATACGCAGCTGCTCTTTGATCAGATCAACACCGGTGATCATCTCGGTCACCGGATGTTCCACCTGAATACGGGTGTTCATCTCAATGAAGTAGAACTCACCGTTTTCATACAGGAACTCAAACGTACCTGCGCCACGATAGCCAATCTCAATACAGGCTTTAGCACAGCGATTGCCGATAAAGCGACGCTGTTCCTCAGTAATACCTGGGCCTGGCGCTTCTTCAACCACTTTCTGGTGACGACGCTGCATTGAGCAGTCACGTTCGCCCAGATAGATCGCGTTACCCTGACCATCAGCCAGTACCTGAATCTCGATGTGGCGTGGATTCTCCAGATACTTCTCCATGTAAACCATGTCGTTGCTGAATGCCGCTTTGGCTTCCGCTTTCGTCATGTTGATGGATTGTTCCAGATCTTTGTCGCTGCGCACGACGCGCATACCACGACCGCCACCGCCGCCCGAGGCTTTGATGATGACCGGATAACCGATGCGCTTAGCAAAGGCACGGTTCTTGTCCATATCATCGGTCAGTGAACCGTCAGAACCCGGTACGGTTGGGACGCCTGCTTTCTTCATCGCATTGATCGCAGAGACTTTGTCGCCCATCAGGCGAATAGTATCTGCTTTCGGGCCGATAAAGATAAAGCCGGAGCGCTCAACCTGCTCGGCAAAATCGGCATTCTCAGAGAGGAAGCCGTAGCCTGGGTGAATCGCCACCGCGCCGGTAATCTCTGCAGCAGAGATCAGCGCCGGGATATTGAGGTAACTTTTAACTGACTGCGCCGGGCCGATGCAGACAGTTTCGTCTGCCAGCAGCACGTGCTTCAGGTCACGATCCGCGCTTGAGTGTACCGCGACAGTCTTAATGCCCAGCTCTTTACAGGCACGCAGAATGCGCAGTGCGATCTCACCACGGTTAGCAATAACAATTTTATCCAGCATGATCTGCCCCGTTACTCGATGATAACCAGTGGCTCGTCAAATTCGACCGGCTGACCGCTTTCAACCAGGATAGCTTTCACTACGCCCGACTTATCAGCTTCGATCTGGTTCATCATTTTCATGGCTTCGACGATGCACAAGGTATCGCCAGCATTCACTTTCTGGCCAACTTCCACAAAGGCTTTCGCATCCGGGCTCGGCGTACGGTAGAAGGTCCCTACCATCGGTGAACGCACGATGTGACCACTGATTTCAGCCGGTGCCGCTTCGGCAGCCGCTGCAACAGGGGCTACAGCGGTTGCCAGAGCAGGCTGTTGAACCGGCGCAGCGTAAGCCTGCTGCATCATCGGGTAACCCGTATTGACAGGGGCACGACTGATGCGAACGGACTCTTCACCTTCAGAGATTTCCAGCTCAGAAATGCCAGACTCTTCAACCAGTTCGATCAGTTTTTTAATTTTACGAATATCCATGAGTGGGGTTCCGTACTCAGTTTGATTAATGAGATTGAGACAGGCGTTTTACTGCCGTTTGTAAAGCCCATGTGTAGCCGTCAGCGCCAAGCCCACAGATCACGCCAGCAGAAACATCAGAAAGATAGGAGTGATGGCGGAAGGGCTCGCGGGCATGCACATTAGAGAGATGAACCTCGATAAACGGTATTTCTACCGCCAGCAGGGCATCACGTAATGCGACACTGGTATGGGTAAACGCGGCAGGATTAATGATGATGTAATCCACATTGCCTTTGGCCTCATGAATGCGATCAATCAGCTGAAATTCAGCATTGGTCTGCAGGTGGCTCAACTCCACATTCAGCTGGTCTGCCTGACGCGTCAAATCGTCCACGATCTGACTAAGCGTGGTATGACCATATTTCTCAGGTTCACGTGTTCCCAACAGATTAAGGTTGGGCCCGTTCAAAAGCAGAATATGTAATTTATGCGCCATCGTGCTGCCATCTCCCGCAATCATTGAGGCATCGCGTAAAATACCTTGCGAATCTTCATTTGTCACCTTTCGGGGCTAAAAAGAAGATCCGACGAGCAATAAAGCCGGGCATTATATCCGTTTCGTGTCATTTCGCAGCAAAATACTGGTCTTATCTGCGAAGATGATCGGATGTAGCCTGCGGGCCACATCTTTTATCAGAAAACGGCAGAGGAAAACAACGGGTGAAGCGCTAGCGGGACCACCATTTGAGAAATTTTTTGTAACGCCACGCTAACAGTATCGCAGCAAGAAGGGCATAGATAAGTGGCTGGGGTGACAGGATTTTCACCGACCAGATATAGTGAATCGGCACAAGGATCGCGACAAGATAGACCGCGTTGTGCAGGGTTTGCCAGCGCTTACCGAGTCTGCGCTGAGCGCGCTGGAAAGAGGTTACCGCCAGGGCCAGTAATATCAGCCAGCTGATAATACCCAGCGTCAGGTAGGGACGGGAGATCAGTTCGCTGCCCAGCAGACGCAGATTGTCCACGCCCAGCTCCAGCAGGTAATAGCTCAGCAGATGAAGGGACGCCCAGACAAAGGTCCATACGCCGAGCAGACGACGCGTGCGGATAAGAAGCGGCTGCCTGCCGTAACGTGCCAGCGGTGAAACCAGTAGCGTCCCCAGCAGCAGTTTCAGCGCCATGCGGCCGGTAAAATGCTGAATATCTTTTGCCGGATCCGCACTCAGTCCACCCTGCATTGCGGCCAGAATCAGATAAACCAGCGGCAACAGGGCCGCCAGATGCAGGATCACCTTGAGCCATGTGATCTGTTTTAGCGACAGGCGGACCACCTAGTAATTCTCCCGTAAATCCATGCCTCGGTAGAGTGACGCTACCTGTTCGGCATAACCGTTAAACAACAGCGTTGGCTGGCGTTCGACCTTCAGACTGCCGCCAGGGCCAATGAATCGCTCTGTCGCCTGCGACCAGCGAGGGTGATTAACATGGGGATTCACATTGGCATAAAAGCCATACTCGTCGGCAGCAATCTGATTCCAGGTCGTTGGCGGCTGTTTGTCGGTCAGCGTGATTTTCACAATCGACTTGATGCCTTTAAAACCATATTTCCACGGTACCGTCAGACGAATCGGTGCGCCATTTTGCGGCGGCAACGCTTTGCCATAGACACCGGTGGTCAGTATCGTCAGCGGGTGCATCGCTTCATCAATGCGTAAACCTTCTACATAAGGATAGTTGAGTCCGCCGCCAATAAAGCGATCTTTCTGGCCGGGCATCTGCTCCGGGTCGTACAACGTCTGGAAGGCGACAAAGCGCGCTTTGCTGGTGGGTTCCGCCAGCGAAAGAAGCTTATTCAGCTCAAAGCCTATCCAGGGCACGACCATCGACCAGGCCTCTACGCAGCGCATGCGATAGATTCGCTGTTCCATAGCAAACCGCTTAAAGATGTCATCCATGTCCAGCGTCACAGGCTTAGCCACTTCGCCATCAATGGTCAGCTTCCAGGGGGCAGTTTTTAGCGTACCTGCATTGGCAGCCGGATCGGCCTTATCCAGCCCGAACTCATAGAAGTTGTTGTAGCCAGAGACTTTATCCTCAGGTGTTAAGGTCAGATCGGCCTGATATTTCGCCGGTTTAGTAAAGTCCAGCGCCCGGCCAGCGGGCGCGGGTGGACGGTCATTACCTTTAAACCAACTGAGAATATCGGCATTCGCCACGCCCGGCATACCCATTGCCGCCGCGCTCAGTCCCAGCGTTTTCAGCACCTGGCGGCGCTTCAGGTTAAAAATGCTTTCCGGCGTTACGTCGGCTTCGGTCAGGTGGGATATGCGTTTCATTTGGCTTCTCCAGACAGGATGTCATCATCCAGCATGATGACTATCGCTGATATCAGCCAGTTTCGCTGTGAAAATGTGAAATTTCCTGGCTGAGCACGGCGATGAGAATGCACTGAAAGTTGCCGGGATTAACACCTGCGATGATATCCCGGGGATATACTTCGGCTTCATGCGTCCAGGCGCTGTCGGCAGGGGCAAATTATGCTATTTTGCTCGCGTTTTCGTCAGGCTAAGGGTACAAGGTCGGATGATCCGGTTATCACCGCAGTAATACAGGCACAGGGATGCGATTAACCACAAAATTATCTGCGTTTATTACCTTTTTAAGTTTGCTGGCAATGTCGTTGATGCTGGCTGGCTGCGCATTAAGTGTTTTCTGGTTCAGCCATCAGCGGGTTGAGCATCGGGCGCAGGTGCTGGCGACGGAGGTCGATCAGGCGATGTTCACTGAGTCGCCTGCAGCGTTGCACGGCTGGCTTACGCGTATGATGCCGATAATGAATGCTGAGCAGATTTCTCTTCACGACGGCAAACAGACTTTTCTCACTCTCTCCCGACACGAAAATCAGATGCTGGAAGACGAGCCCAATCGTTTTTTTCAGGTCGATGTGCCTTTAATGCATCAAACCGGCTTACAGCTGCGGGTCGTTACCCTTGATCCTGCTAAAACCTGGCTACGTTCTATCACCGGAACTTACACGCTGGGCATTCTGTTTACCGTTGTGCTGGTGATGAGTCTGTTGTTGCTGATGATGCATCGCTGGCTCAGTCGGCAGTGGCGCGGCATGGAAAATTTTGAAGCACGGGCAGAGGCGATTATTAACGGTGAGCGTGGAATCATGCCAGACCGTGGTGCGGATGAGTGGCCTCCCAGGGCGAGCCGTGCCATGGATCTCTTGCTGGCGGATCTGCAGGAAGCGGGCGAACAGCGCCTGCGTATCGACACGCTAATCCGTACCTTTGCCGCACAGGACGGGCGTACCGGTCTTAATAACCGACTTTTCTTTGACAACCAGCTCGCGACTTTGCTGGAGGATCAGGAAAATGTCGGCACTCACGGTGTTGTGATGATGGTGCGTCTGCCCGATCTGGACACACTGAAAGACAGGCTGGAGCAGGGACTGGTTGAGGAGTACCTGTTTAATTTCGTCAACATGCTCTCTACTTTTGTGCTGCGCTACCCTGGCGCTTTACTGGCACGCTATTTCCGCAGTGATTTTGCCGTATTACTGCCGCATCGCAGCCTCAAAGAGGCTAACAGTATTGCTGATCAACTTATTAATGCTGTCGATTCTCTGCCGCCGATGCGCATGGTGAATCGTGATGATCTGATTCACATCGGTATCAGTGCCTGGCACAGCGGACAGACCGTGCCGCAGGTAATTGAAAATGCTGAAATGGCCACCCGACGAGCGGCACTGCTGGGCGGTAACAACTGGACTAACGGTGCTGGAAATCCTCAGGATGCCGGACGCGGAAGTGTGCGCTGGCGAACCTTGCTGGAGAACACACTCAGCCGGGGTGGCCCAAGGCTTTACCACAAACCCACCGTTAATATTGAAGGTAAAGTTCAGCATCGGGTGATGCTGACCCGCATCTTCGATGGCGATAAAGAGGTGCTGGCCGCAGAATATATGCCGCTGGTTCAGCAACTGGGGATGGCTGATGCCTGGGATCGCCAACTGATGACCCGCATTGCCGCACTCTCAGAACTCTGGCCGGAAGAGACGCTGGTCATCCCGGTGACAATAACCTCGCTCCTGCAGCGTCCATTTGTCGTCTGGCTACAGAATATGCTGTTGCAGTGTCCGAAAGCACAAAGAAAACGATTTTTATTTGAACTTGCCGAGGCAGATGTATGTCAACACATCAACCGTTTAGCGCCAGTATTCCGCGCACTTAAAGCCTTTGGCTGCCGGGTTGCCGTCAATCAGGCGGGTCTGACTGTGGTCAGCAGCGCCTATATACGACAGCTGCCGCTGGAACTGATCAAGCTTGATGCGGGTCTGGTCCGTAATATTGAGCGGCGAACAGAAAACCAGCTGTTTGTGCAGAGCCTGCTTGAAGTCTGTAAATGTACTGGCATTCAGGTGTTTGCAACGGGTGTTCGTACAAAGGCGGAGTGGCAGACATTAGTGGCGCTGGGTGTCGCAGGCGGACAGGGAGACTTTTTTGCCTCTTCGCTTCCGGTAAACAGTAACGTGAAGAAATATTCTCAACGTTACCGTATTTAATGAATTGCCGTCGTAACAACGACAATTTGCGGTTTTTTTAATGTTTAGCCGCATCTGAATCCCTGACCTTGCTGCCGGAAATGTTAGATTTTATGTCGGGCATGGCGCAGGGAAAACGCGGGAAAAGCAGTGCTGATGGCGTCTGGTCGGCATTCTGCTGTTGCAGATCGTCGGTTCAGATGACTTAAACGCAATCAGGCGTCTTTTTTCACCGAAGCAGAACGTTTTTGCGCCTTGTGGCAGCTTCGTGTGGTTGGTAAAGTAAGCGGATTTTATTTTCCGCCCCCAGCTTGCAGGATTATCCCTTAGTATGTTTAAAAAATTTCGTGGCATGTTTTCCAACGACTTGTCCATTGACCTGGGTACCGCGAATACCCTGATTTACGTAAAAGGACAGGGCATCGTGCTGAACGAGCCTTCCGTGGTCGCTATTCGACAGGACCGTGCCGGTTCGCCGAAAAGTGTCGCGGCCGTGGGTCATGACGCCAAACAGATGCTCGGCCGTACGCCAGGCAATATCGCAGCTATCCGCCCGATGAAAGATGGCGTTATCGCTGACTTCTTCGTGACCGAAAAAATGCTGCAACACTTCATCAAGCAGGTTCACAGCAACAGCTTTATGCGTCCCAGCCCACGTGTGCTGGTCTGCGTGCCCGTTGGCGCAACCCAGGTAGAACGCCGTGCGATTCGTGAATCGGCTCAGGGCGCAGGCGCGCGTGAAGTCTTTCTGATTGAAGAACCGATGGCTGCGGCGATTGGTGCAGGTCTGCCCGTTTCTGAAGCAACCGGTTCAATGGTCGTCGACATTGGTGGTGGTACAACAGAAGTGGCCGTGATCTCCCTGAACGGTGTGGTCTACTCCTCATCAGTCCGTATTGGTGGTGATCGCTTCGATGAAGCTATTATTAATTATGTGCGTCGTAACTACGGTTCACTGATTGGCGAAGCGACCGCAGAACGCATCAAGCATGAGATCGGTTCAGCGTACCCGGGCGATGAAGTCCGCGAAATTGAAGTCCGTGGTCGTAACCTGGCAGAGGGTGTACCGCGCGGCTTTACGCTAAACTCCAACGAAATTCTGGAAGCGCTGCAGGAGCCATTAACCGGCATCGTTAGCGCGGTGATGGTTGCCCTTGAGCAGTGTCCGCCTGAGCTGGCTTCAGATATCTCGGAACGTGGCATGGTGCTGACCGGTGGTGGTGCATTACTGCGTAACCTGGATCGCCTGCTGATGGAAGAGACGGGCATTCCGGTGGTGGTTGCTGAAGATCCGCTGACCTGTGTGGCTCGCGGTGGCGGCAAGGCGCTGGAAATGATCGACATGCATGGCGGCGATTTGTTCAGCGAAGAATAATTGCCTCAACCGGCTGCGAACGCAATGATCATGCGAGGGAGTGGCATGTGAACCGGCGATATCTGTGCCGGTACAGTGCGTTCAGCCCAGGGAAGCACGGTTTTTTGCCGTCGCTTCCTCTCCTGTTGTCGAGGATCACGCAGATTATATGAAGCCGATTTTTAGCAGGGGGCCTTCCCTGCAGTTGCGTCTTTTTCTGGCGGTAATTGTGGCGATTGCCATTATTATTGCCGACAGCCGTGTGGGTTCTTTTACCCAAATACGCAACTATCTGGATACGTCGGTCAGTCCGTTTTACTTCCTGGCCAATGGACCACGTCAGCTGTTGGATGGCGTGTCCGAGTCGCTGGCATCGCGTCAGCAACTGGAGCAGGAAAACAAAGCGTTACGTCGTGAACTCTTCCTGAAAAACAGTAACCTGCTAATGCTGGGGCAATATAAGCAGGAAAACGCACGTCTGCGTGAACTGCTGGGTTCACCGCTGCGTCAGGATGAGCAAAAGATGGTGACGCAGGTGATCTCCACCGGCACCGATCCTTACACCGACCAGGTTGTGATCGACAAAGGCAGCGTTAACGGTGTCTATGAAGGTCAGCCGGTCATCAGCGACAAAGGTGTGGTGGGTCAGGTCATCGCGGTCGGACAACTCACCAGCCGTGTTCTGCTGATCTGTGATGCATCTCATGCCCTGCCGATTCAGGTGCTGCGTAATGACATTCGTGTGATTGCCGCCGGCAACGGCTGTAATGAAGATCTTCAGCTTGAGCATCTGCCGGGTAATACTGACATTCGTGTCGGCGATGTGCTGGTGACGTCTGGCATTGGTGGTCGTTTCCCTGAAGGTTATCCGGTGGGTGTGGTTTCCTCTGTGAAAGTGGACACCCAGCGCGCTTACACGGTGATTCAGGCCCATCCGACCGCCGGTCTGCAGCGTCTGCGTTACCTGCTGTTGCTGTGGGGCGCTGACCGCAATGGCGATATGCCACTGCCGCAGGATGAGGTGCACCGCGTTGCGAACGAGCGTCTGATGCAGATGATGCCGCAGGTTTTACCGCCTGCCGGTGAAATGGGCCCGCCAGCGCCAGCCGCTCAGATGGGACCGCCTGCTCCGTCTGCCAGCAGCAGCGGACAGAGCAACTCCTCGCGTTCACGCGGGGGCCAGCCTTGAGTCGATATCGTAGCCAGGGACGCTGGGTCATCTGGCTCTCTTTCCTGGTTGCGTTAGTCCTGCAAATCATGCCGTGGCCGGAAGAGATTTATATGTTCCGGCCCTCATGGCTGCTACTGATCCTCATCTATTGGGTTCTCGCACTGCCACATCGGGTCAATGTCGGTACTGGATTTGTGCTGGGTGCCATCATGGATCTGGTTGCCGGATCGACGCTTGGCGTGCGTGCGCTGGCGCTCAGTATCATCGCCTACCTGATTGCCTTTAAGTTCCAGTTATTCCGCAACTTAGCGTTGTGGCAGCAAGCGTTAATGGTTATGGTGCTGTCACTGGCGATGGATGTGATTGTCTTCTGGGCAGAGTTCCTGGTAATCAACGTTTCATTCCGACCTGAAATTTTCTGGAGCAGTGTCGTCGACGGTATTCTCTGGCCCTGGCTATTCTTATTAATGAGAAAAATTCGTCGTCAGTTCGCTGTTCAATAAGGAAATTTATGGTAACCCTTTATCTTGCTTCCGGTTCACCGCGTCGTCGTGAGCTGTTAACTCAACTTGGCCTGACATTTGAGCGCATCGTGACTGACGTTGAAGAGCAACGTCAGCCAAATGAAGCGGCGGAAATTTATGTCCGCCGTCTGGCAAACGACAAAGCGCAGGCAGGTGTCAGACTGGCCGCGCAGGATCTGCCGGTGCTGGGCGCGGATACCATCGTGGTGCTGAATGGCGACGTGCTGGAAAAACCACGCGATGCCGCCCATGCCCACGCGATGCTGCGCAAACTCTCGGGCCATACACATCAGGTGATGACGGCGGTAGCGCTGGCCGACAGCCAGCAGGCGCTGGATTGCGTTGTGACCACTGATGTGACATTCCGCACCTTAACGGAGACCGACATCGACGACTATATCGCTACCGGCGAACCGATGGATAAAGCGGGTGCATACGGTATTCAGGGCAGGGGAGGAAACTTTGTCCGAAAAATTAATGGAAGCTACCATGCAGTGGTCGGATTACCTCTGGTTGAGACAGCGGAGCTGATCAGCCATTTCCAGTCACTGCGTGCTGTAAGAGGTCAACATGACGGCTGAATTACTGGTTAACGTCACGCCTTCTGAAACGCGTGTTGCCTATATTGACGGCGGCATCCTTCAGGAAATACATATTGAGCGTGAAGCGCGGCGCGGCATTGTTGGCAATATTTACAAAGGACGTGTCAGTCGTGTTCTGCCCGGCATGCAGGCCGCCTTTGTCGATATCGGTCTGGAAAAAGCGGCCTTTCTGCACGCCTCTGACATCATGCCGCATACTGAATGTGTGGCGGGCGACGAAAAGAAAAACTTCATCGTGCGTGATATCGCTGAGCTGGTGCGTCAGGGACAGGATCTGGTGGTTCAGGTCGTCAAGGATCCACTGGGTACTAAAGGTGCCCGGCTGACGACGGACATTACCCTGCCTTCGCGTTACCTGGTCTTTATGCCGGGCGCATCGCATGTTGGTGTCTCTCAGCGCATTGAGAGTGAGAAAGAGCGCGATCGGCTTAAAGCGGTGGTGGCTGACTACTGCGACGACCTCGGTGGCTTTATCATCCGCACCGCCGCAGAGGGAATTGGAGAAGAGGAGCTGGCGCAGGACGCGGCTTTTCTCAAACGTCTCTGGACCAAAGTCAGCGAACGTAAAAAGCGCAACCAGACCCGCTGCCTGCTTTACGGCGAGCTGGCGCTGGCCCAGCGTATTCTGCGTGATTTTGCCGGCGCTGCGCTGGATCGCATCCGGGTCGACTCCCGTCTGACCTGCGACATGCTGGTGGAATTTACCGGTGAATATATCCCGGAAATGGCCGGCAAGCTGGAGCTTTACAACGGTAAACAGCCTATTTTCGACCTGTTTGATGTCGAAAATGAGATTCAGCGTTCGCTGGATCGCAAAGTTGAACTAAAGTCAGGCGGATATCTGATCATCGATCAGACCGAAGCGATGACGACTATCGATATCAACACCGGTGCGTTTGTCGGCCATCGCAATCTGGATGAGACGATCTTTAATACCAATGTTGAGGCCACTCAGGCGATCGCGCGTCAGCTGCGACTGCGTAATCTGGGAGGCATTATCATTATCGACTTCATTGACATGAGCAATGAAGACCACCGGCGCCGGGTACTGCATTCGCTGGAAAGCGCACTCAGTAAAGATCGGGTTAAAACCGGTATCAATGGGTTCTCGACGTTGGGTCTGGTGGAAATGACGCGTAAGCGTACCCGTGAAAGCATTGAGCACGTTCTATGTCAGGATTGCCCGGTCTGCAAAGGGCGCGGCACGCTGAAAACCGTTGAAACGGTTTGCTATGAGATCATGCGTGAAATTGTCCGGGTTCACCACGCCTATGATTCTGACCGTTTCCTGGTCTATGTTTCACCGACGGTCGGTGAAGCGTTAAAAACCGACGAGTCTCATGCACTGGCTGAAGTTGAAATCTTTGTCGGCAAGCAGGTCAAAGTCCATGTCGAAGCGCTCTACACTCAGGAGCAGTTCGACGTGGTGATGATGTAACACCAGTCCGAATACCGGTTTCTTCGGAAATCGGGCTGAAAAATCGCCCTTGTTTGAGATAAAATGCGCGCTTTTAACGCTTTCATCTGAAGACGGTCGGGTATTAAGAACCAACTATCCGTCGTTTACGGAACACAAGGAGAGGCGTGCGTGAGGCAGTTGCCGAGGATTTTGTTATTGCTGGTCGCGGCAATCATCGTGATTGTCGCGCTGCTGGTCAGCGGATTGCGTCTGGTGATGCCGCATCTCGACAGCTATCGCAGCAACCTTCTGCAATTCATCTCTGACCGCACAGGTGTGCCGGTTAACGCCAGCCAGTTAGAGGGCAAGTGGGAGAACTTTGGCCCGACTCTGCAGGTACGCGATCTCAACGTTGATCTTAATGAGAACGGTAAACTCTCGATCAATCGCATCAACCTGGCGCTCGACGTCTGGCAATCCCTGCTGCACTGGCGCTGGCAGTTTCGCGATCTGACCTTCTGGCAGCTGCACCTCGAGACTAATCGTCCTTTACTCGACAACGACAAAGAGAAAAACAGCTTCCGTCCGGCGCAGATTAATGAACTCTTTCTGCGTCAGTTTGACCACTTCGACCTGCGGGATAGCACCATCCGTTTCCGCACCCCTTCCGGCCAGCATGCTGAACTGGCGATTCCGCGACTCTCCTGGGTCAACGAAGACAACCGCCACCGGGCCGAGGGTGAAGTCAGTCTGTCGAGCTTTACCGGCCAGCACGGCGTAGTTCAGGTGCGGCTCGATCTCAATGACAGCAACGGCGTACTCAATGATGGTCGCATCTGGATGCAGGCCGACGACGTCGACATGCGTCCATGGCTGGGCCGCTGGGTGCGCGATAACACCCGCCTGGACAGCGCCCGCTTCAGCCTGGCAGCCTGGGTCAACCTGCGTGATGGCGACATTTATGCCGGTGATCTGCTGCTGCGCAAGGGGGGCGCCAGCTGGCAGGGCGAGACCGGCCGACACCGCATAGACGTCGATGGGCTGACCGCGCATTTGTCACGCTTCCAGAATGGCTGGGTCGTCAATGTGCCGCACACGCGGCTCAGCACTGACGGCCAGTCATGGCCCGCCGGCCACTTCTCTCTGTTATGGCGTCCTGAGGATAAACAGCTGCTGGGGCCGGAAGGTCAGCCGGAAGTACGTGTTCGCGCGACACAACTGGTATTGAGCCATATTGCACCTATCGTTCCGCTGTTTGCGCCGCTCTCTCCGGCGCTGTTTGAAAACTGGCAGACGCTGCAGCCACAAGGCACCGTCGATGGCCTGGCGCTGGATATTCCCTTACAGCAGCCTGAAAAAACCCGCGTCCAGGTAAAGTGGCGTGATTTCAGCTGGCAGCACTGGAAATTGTTGCCGGGCATCAGCCATTTAAGCGGTGAAGCGCGCGGCAGCCTGAGCAATGGTCAGGTCAGTGTAGATATGGGGGCGGCAACCGTTCCCTATGGCGATATGTTCCAGGCCCCTTTAGAGATTAAGCGCGTGACCGGTGCGGTGCGGTGGCTGCGTGATGAACATGGCCTCACGCTGGCGGGTGAAAACCTTGACCTGCAGGCTCGCTCGCTCTGGGCGCGTGGGGATTTCAGCTATCAGCAGAATAGCGGTGGTGAACCCCGTCTGGATATTCTGGCCGGTATCCGGCTTACCGATGCGGGCGATGCCTGGCGCTACTTCCCGGTACCGCTGATGGGTAATAGCCTGACGCACTATCTGAGTGGGGCAGTGAAGGGTGGCAAGGTGGACAATGCCACGCTGCTGTTTGCAGGTAACCCGGCGCTGTTCCCGTTCAAGCACAATGATGGCATGTTCCAGGTCTGGGTGCCGCTTCGCCAGGCGACCTATGCGTTTCAGCCCAAATGGCCGGCGTTGAGCAATCTCGATATTGACCTTAACTTCCTGAACGACGGTCTGTGGATGAAAGCACCCATTGCCCGACTGGGCGAGGTGGACGCGCATAATGTCACGGCGGTGATCCCGGACTATCTTAAAGAAAAACTGATCATCGACGGGGATATCAGCGGCGAAGGTCCGCAGATCGCTGACTATTTCGATCAGACGCCGCTGAAACCTTCATTGGGTGCCGCGCTGTCGGAGCTGGAAATCAAAGGCCGCGTCGGTGGCCATCTGAATCTGGATATTCCACTGGATGGAGAGCAGGTGCACGCCCGCGGCAATGTCGATCTGAACAATAATTCACTGTTTATCAAGCCGTTAAAAACCACGATCAACAACCTTTCAGGCCGCTTCCGTTACGATAATGGCAATCTGGAGAGTGAGGATCTGCGGGCAAACTGGTTTGGTCAGCCGATGGGCGTCCGTTTCAGCACCAAAGAGAACCCGGACGACTTTGGCGTGAACGTCAAACTTCAGGGCGACTGGCAACCCGCTAAAATCAGCGAGGTCCCGGCAGCTGTCAGTAAGCAACTGGGCGGGCATCTCCCCTGGCAGGGCGACGTGAATATCACGCTGCCCCATCATGGCGGGGCGCGTTATGACGTGGTACTGAACGGTAATGCCAAAGAAGTAAGTAGTCACTTACCTGCACCGCTCGATAAAAATGCCGGTGAGGCAATGCCGATTGCCATTCAGGCCAGCGGTGACCTGAACCATTTCGATCTCAGTGGCAGCATTGATGAAGACCACCGTTTTAACAGCCGCTGGTTGCTGGAGCCGACGTTGCGTGTTGACCGCGGCATCTGGCTGAATGATGCCCGGAAAACGCCGGCTCTGCCCGATCATGCTGGCATGGTGCTGAACCTGCCTGCGCTGGATGGCGAGGCCTGGGTGGCGATGATGGCTGCCGGAGGTTCTTCCGGGACACGTGCATCAGGCGGCGGTAGCGATTTCCAGACGGGTGGCGTCACGCTGCCGGGTAACATCACGCTGCGCAGTCCGGCAGTCACGCTGGCCGGGCAGCAATGGCATGATGTTGAGGCGACGCTGGCGCAGGGTTCAGGCGGCAATAGCCAGGTCAGCGTCAAGGCGAAAGAGTTGCGTGGTGCGCTGCTAATGGCACCTAAAGCGCCGTGGCAAGTGAACCTGGATTACCTCTACTACAATCCGCAGTGGGGCAATGATGCAGGTGATGCTGATAAAGGCAGCAAAGCGCCTCCTCAGCAAGCCAAAAACATTAATTTCAGCCAGTGGCCCGCCCTGCAATTACGCTGTAAAGAATGCTGGGTGCTCGGCCAGAAATATGGTCAGGTATCCGCGGCGCTGCAACCTGAAGGAGATAAGTTAGCGCTTACTAATGGTAAAGTGGATACCGGCAGTTCGCAGCTTAAAATTAACGGTGAGTGGATTAACCGTCCCGATGACCAGCGTACCTCTCTGAAGGGGACGCTTAAAGGCCCGAATATCAATAACGCGACCAACTGGTTTGGTGTCAACACGCCGCTGCGCGATGCGCCATTTGATATTTCTTACGACCTGCACTGGCGCTCTGCCCCCTGGCAGCCCTCCGCAGAGACGCTGAGCGGTACCCTGAAGACCCACTTTGGCAAAGGCCAGATTGCGGATGTCAACACAGGCACAGCGGGAAAAATCCTGCGACTGGTGAGCTTTGATGCGCTGCTGCGCAAGCTGCGCTTCGACTTCAGCGACACCTTTACCAACTCGTTCTATTTCGATTCGATTAACGGCACCGCCTGGATCGAAAACGGCAGGATGCGCACCGATAACCTGCTGGTGGATGGGCTGGAAGCCGATATCGCCATGCAGGGCAATCTCGACCTGGTAAAACGTCAGATTGACATGGAAGCGGTGGTGGCGCCGGAAATATCCGCTTCAGTCGGCGTGGCAACCGCCTTTGCCATCAATCCGGTGATTGGTGCCGCGGTGTTTGCCGCCAGTAAAGTTCTGGGACCCCTTTGGAACAAGATATCGCTGCTGCGTTATCACATCAGTGGCCCACTGGATAAGCCGGAAATCAATGAAGTACTGCGTAAACCGCGTGAAACTGACAACAAGTGAATTTGACGCCGTACCGGAATTACCGCAGGCTATGATTATCTGAGCACATAATGAGTGAGAAACGATGACTCTGAACCTGGTAAGTGAGCAGTTACTGACTGCTAACGGCATTAATCAGCAGGACCTATTTTCCCTGTTAGGGCAGCTTTCAGAACGTCGTCTGGATTATGCCGATCTCTATTTTCAATCCAGCTTTCACGAATCCTGGGTGCTGGAAGATAAAATTATTAAAGATGGCTCATACCATATCGATCAGGGTGTGGGCGTTCGCGCGGTCAGTGGTGAGAAAACCGGCTTCGCCTATGCAGACCAGATCACACTGAATGCACTGCGTCTCTCCTCTGAAGCGGCACGTAGCATCGTACGTGAACAGGGAAATGGCAAGGCACATACGCTCTCTGCCGTAATGAACCGTTCGCTCTATTCTGCGGTCGATCCGCTGAGCAGCCTGACACGTGAAGATAAAATTGCCCTGCTGCATCGCGTTGATAAAGTGGCCCGTGCGGCTGACCCGCGCGTGCAGGAAGTCAATGCCAGCCTGACCGGTGTTTACGAGCAGGTGCTGGTGGCCGCGACTGACGGCACACTGGCGGCTGACGTTCGTCCGCTGGTTCGCCTCTCTATCAGCGTTCAGGTTGAAGATCAGGGCAAGCGTGAACGCGGCGCAAGCGGCGGCGGTGCGCGTACCGGTTATACGTTCTTCCTTGAAGATGAAAATGGCGAAGTGCGCGCTGATGCCTGGGCGCGTGAAGCGGTGCGCATGGCGTTGGTTAATCTCTCTGCTGTAGCGGCACCTGCCGGCGCATTGCCGGTGGTGCTGGGTGCGGGCTGGCCTGGCGTCCTGTTGCATGAAGCAGTTGGTCACGGTCTGGAAGGCGACTTTAACCGCCGTGGCACCTCAGTGTTCAGCGGTAAAATCGGTCAGCAGGTTGCGTCTGAACTCTGTACCGTGGTGGATGACGGCACCCTTGAAGGGCTGCGCGGTTCACTGGCGGTGGATGATGAAGGTGTTCCCGGCCAGTACAACATGCTGATTGAGAATGGTGTGCTGAAAGGCTACATGCAGGACAAGCTCAATGCGCGACTGATGGGCGTCAGCCCGACCGGTAACGGACGCCGCGAATCCTACGCCCATCTGCCGATGCCGCGCATGACCAACACCTACATGCTGGCAGGCAAATCATCACCGCAGGATATTATTGAAAGCGTTGAGTACGGCATCTATGCGCCAAACTTTGGGGGCGGTCAGGTGGATATCACCTCCGGCAAATTTGTCTTCTCAACCTCAGAGGCTTATCTGATTGAGAACGGCAAAATCACCAAACCGGTCAAAGGTGCCACGCTGATTGGCTCCGGCATTGAAGCGATGCAGCAGATCTCGATGGTGGGTAACGACCTGGCGCTGGATAAAGGCGTGGGCGTCTGCGGTAAAGAGGGCCAGAGCCTGCCGGTCGGTGTCGGTCAGCCTACGCTGAAGCTGGATAAACTGACCATCGGCGGCACCGCCTGATGTGACCTCAACAACCCGCCACCTGGCGGGTTGTTAGCTTTTACGGTGCTGCTGATACTGTTCAGCCACCTGTTCAAAATAGCCGGTCAGGTAATCGATACAAACCTGCACCTTAAGCGGCAACTTATCTTTCTCGGTATAGAGTGCGTAGACCGGCCGCGGATCGGACTGATACTGCGGAAAAAGAATATCGATCTCACCCGCGTTGATCTCATTAATCACCCACATCATTGGCACATAGGCGATGCCATTGCCCGACTTCAGCCAGCGGATTAGCGTCAGTGAATCATTCGTCACGAACCGTCCCTGCGGTGACAGGCGGGTCACCAGGCCTTCCGGCGCAATCAGCTCGAAATTGTTGTCGGGCCGTACGCTATATTCCAGCCAGGAAAAATTATCGATGTCAGCTGGTTTCTCGGGCGTGCCATGCTGCGTCAGATAGCTTTTTGCAGCGCACACCACCATTGGCATGGCACCAAGACGACGTGAAAAGAGGCTGGAGTCTTTTAGTGCGCCCACCCGAATCACCAGATCCAGACCATCCGCAATCAAATCCGGCGCCGGTACACCGGTAACCAGATTCACACTCAGTCCCGGGTACTCCCGCAGCATGTCGCTGGTCATGCCGGCTAACACATTCTGCGCCATGGTTGAGGAGCTGCCGATTCGCAGCTCGCCAATGGGCGTGTTGTTAAACGCGTAGAGCTGCTCGTGCACCTGCGTCGCTTCGGCCAGCATACGGCGACAACCCTGATAATAGATTTTACCCGCTTCGGTCAGCCCGATACTGCGGGTGCTGCGATTCAGCAGCTTAACCTGCAATGCATCTTCCAGTTTCGCGACAATCTGGCTAATTGATGAGACGCTAAGATGAAGCTGGCGTGCCGCGGCGGTAAACGAACCCAGTTCGACCACTCTGGCGAAGACAGACATGCCTTTCAGTCGTTCCATTATTTACTCTGGCTTAAAAGTGATTTAGATCACATTCTGTAGAAAACGTATAGTCAGGCGCGTTACTATATGCGCGCCGGGGTATTTCCCGGTGATTCTTCATTGCCTGATACCCTTCGATGATACGCTATTATTAAGCCAGCTGCGGTTCGGATAGCGCTGCCAGATGGGTTTCCCGCGAAATCTGAAAAGGCAAAGGAGTATCCCGGCAAGGTCGAACTAAGGATTTTTGATGAGTGTGCTTCCGGTATTTGTCATGTTTGGGCTCTCTTTTCCGCCCGTTTTCATCGAACTTATTATTTCACTGATGCTGTTCTGGTTAGTGAAACGTGTGCTCACGCCGAGCGGTATCTACGATCTTGTCTGGCATCCGGCACTTTTTAATACAGCGCTTTACTGCTGTGTGTTTTACCTTGTCTCCCGTTTATTAGTCTGAGGTTGAAGTGAAAGCACTCATAAGAAAAATCGCGCGCTACGCGATCACTATTCTGCTGGTCATCATCGCTGTGGTAATCATTTTCCGCGCCTGGGTGTTCTACACCGAATCGCCCTGGACCCGGGATGCACGTTTCGCGGCAGACGTGGTGGCGATTTCGCCTGACGTCACCGGCCTCATTACCGATGTTCCGGTACACGACAATCAGCTGGTTAAAAAGGGCGATACGCTGTTTGTGGTTGATCGGCCGCGCTATCAGAAAGCGCTTGATCAGGCACAGGCGGATGTTGAGTACTATCAGGCACTGGTGAGTGAGAAACGTCGCGAAGCCGGACGACGAAATCAGCTTGGCACCTCCGCGATGTCGCGCGAGGCTATCGAGCAATCCAATAACGATCTGCAAACCAGCGAGCATCAGCTGGCGAAATCGGTGGCAACACGCGATCTGGCGGCGATTGACCTTGAACGCACCACTGTAAAAGCGCCATCCGACGGCTGGGTCACTAACCTTAATGTCTACCAGGGTGAGTTTATTACCCGCGGTTCTGTGGCAGTAGCGCTGGTTCAGCAGCACTCCTTCTATGTACTGGCTTACCTGGAAGAGACCAAACTGCACGGTGTTGAGAAGGGTTACCGCGCGGAAGTTACGCCGCTTGGCAGCAACATTGTATTGCGTGGCACGGTCGATAGTGTGGCGGCTGGCGTGACCAATAGCAGCAGCTCGGTCGACAGTAAAGGTATGGCAACAGTGGACTCCAACCTGGAGTGGGTCCGTTTGGCGCAGCGTGTGCCTGTGCGAATTCGGCTGGATGACCAGCCAGGTAATCGCTTCCCGGCAGGAACCACGGCAACGGTGGTGATAACGGGCCAGGTCGATCGTCAGCCTGAACAGGTGTCACCGATGATCCGACTGTTTAATCGCCTGCGTGAGTTTGGTTAAGAGGGCGATATGATCCAGTTTCTGCGTTTCCCGGTAAAACTCACCTTTGCGCTGGTATTAGCGCTGATGGTGGGGTTCCACCTGAACCTTGAAACGCCACGCTGGGCAGTGATGACCGCCGGGATCGTGGCGGGCGGCACCGCGTTTGCGGCCGGTGGTGATCCCTATTCCGGGGCGCTGCGTTATCGCGGTGTTTTGCGTATTATCGGGACATTCATTGGGTGTATTGCCGCGCTGACCATCATGATTGCCACCGTTCGTGCGCCGGTCGTGATGCTGCTGCTGTGCTGCATCTGGGCAGGGCTCTGCGTCTGGCTCTCGTCGCTGATCAAAGTTGAAAACTCTTACGCACTGGGACTGGCGGGCTACACGGCGCTCATTATTGTGGTCACGGCCAACGCCAGCGGCGGTCTGACACTGGTACCGCAATACGCCGTTGAGCGTTGCAGTGAAATCGTTCTCGGTATTTTGTGTGCCATTCTGGCCGACATGATCTTCTCGCCACGTTCAATCAAAAAAGTGATCGACGCCGAAGTGGATTCGCTGCTGGTGGCGCATTATCACCTGCTGCAACTCTGCGTCGCACATGGTGATAAAGAAGAGGTCGACAAAGCATGGGGAGCCCTGGTGCGTCGCACTTCAGCCCTGAACAGCATGCGCAGCCAGCTGATGATGGAGTCGTCACGCTGGAAGAACAGTCACCGCCGTTTGCAGATGCTGAACACGTTGTCGCTGACGCTGATTACGCAGGCTGCTGAAACCTTCCTCATTCAGAATTCTCGCCCTGACTACATTCCGCCTCAATATCGTTTGATGGTTGAAAAGCCCGCGTCGACGGTTGAAGAGGTGCACAAGCGGATGAAAGTGATGCGGCGGGTGATCGGTGCCAGTGGCAAATCGACGCCGGTCACGCTGGCCAGTTGGGTTAGCACTGCCACCGAATATCTCCTGCTGCTCAATGGTATCAAAAGCAACAGCCGAATCACCTCGCTGGAAGAGGAGATTTTACAGCGGGAAGTGGTGATTCAGGCGCGTTCCGCTGAAACACATCATGCGATGATCAACGGTATTCGTACCTTCGTTGCGACTGCGCTGGGTTCACTGTTCTGGCTTTATACCGGCTGGACCTCAGGCAGTGGCTGTATGGTGATGCTGGCGGTAATCACCGCACTGGCAATGCGTATGCCTAATCCACTGATGATGGCCAAAGATTTTCTCTACGGCATGACAGTCGCGGTTCCGCTGGGTGCGCTCTACTTTATGTATGTTCTCCCTGCTACTCAGCAGAGCGCATTGCTGCTCTGCATCGCAATTGGCGTGCTGGGCTTTATCGCTGGCATCTTTATTCAGCGGCGTCAGATCGGCACGCTGGGCGCCTTAATTGGTACTCTCAACGTCGTGGTTCTTGATAATCCGATGCAATTTCACACCAATGTCTTTCTGGACAACGTGCTCGGACAGGTTATCGGCTGCTTTGTGGCGATGATGGTGATCCTGTTAATTCGTGATAAATCAAAGGCGCGTACCGGACGCAAGCTGCTGAATCGCTTTATGTATGCGGCCGTCTCCGCCATGACCACCAATCAGGCGCGGCGACGTGAAAACCATTTGCCAGCGCTCTATCAGCAACTGTTTTTGCTGCTGAATCTGTTTCCAGGCGATATCAATAAATATCGCATCGCGCTGACACTGATCATTGGCCATCAGCGCTTACGTGATGCAGACGTGCCGGTTAACGCAGACCTCTCTGCGTATCACCGACAACTGCGTTACACCGCAGATCGGGTGATCTCCGCCAGCAGCGACGACAAGCGCCGTTACTACTTTGAGCGTCTGCTGAAGGAGCTGGATGTCTATCAGGAGAAACTGGTCCATTACGATGCACCCGTCAGCGTAACAGAACCCGTAAAACGACTGGCGATGATGCTGGATAAGTATCAGAACACGCTCATCCAAATCTGAAACTGGCCGCTGTCACCTGCAGCGGCCGGCGCAATCCCCGCCCGACACAAAATCTGTCGCTTTTGCCAACTATACTCTTCAGACGGAAGCGTAAAACTGACAGGAGCGAATCAATGAAATCACTGCAAGAGAGCGAACTGTTCCGGACCGGCTATTTAGCGGACGGTCAGTGGCATCAGGCTGCCTCCACTTTTGACGTCACTAACCCGGCAACCGGTGAGGTGATTGCGCAGGTTGCAAAAGCAGGGAAAGCTGAAACGGAACAGGCAATCGCCGCCGCAGAACGTGCCTTTCCTGCCTGGCGGGCGAAGACGGCGAAAGAGCGCGCTGACATTCTTACTCGCTGGTATCAGTTGATCATTGAGAATAAGCGCTGGCTTGGACAGCTAATGACGACCGAACAAGGCAAGCCCCTGAAAGAGGCGGAAGGGGAAGTCGAGTATGCCGCCAGTTTTATCCAGTGGTTTGCCGAGCAGGCGAAACGAGCTAATGGAGAGATCATTCCACCCGCAAAACCAGGCTCCCGTATTCTGGCCACTCGCGAGCCGATTGGCGTAGTGGCTGCCATCACGCCGTGGAATTTTCCGATGGCAATGCTGACCCGCAAACTGGGCCCGGCTCTGGCAGCAGGCTGTACCGGCATTATTAAACCCGCCAACAACACGCCACTTTCCGCCTTTGCCTTGCTGGCACTGGCGAAGCAGGCAGGCGTGCCAGATGGCGTACTGAACGCGGTCGCGGGTGATACTCATGCTATCAGCGATGCAATCATGGCCAGCAAAGGGGTGCGCAAAATCTCGTTTACCGGCTCTACCCAGGTGGGCAAGCTGCTGATGCGCAATGCCGCCGAAACCATGAAAAAAGTATCGATGGAGCTTGGCGGGAATGCCCCTTATATCGTGTTCGACGATGCCGACATTGAGGCTGCCGTTCAGGGTGCGATTGCCAACAAATTTCGCAATGCGGGCCAGGTGTGCGTCAGCGTTAATCGCTTTTACATTCACAACGCCGTCTATGACCGCTTCACACAACAACTGGCCGCCGAAGTGAACGCGCTGAAGGTGGGCAACGGGATGGAAGAGGGCGTCATTGTCGGCCCCTTAATTGAAGCATCAGCAGTGGAGAAGGTTGAGCAACACGTTAAAGACGCGGTAGCGAAAGGTGGCAAATTACTGGCGGGCGGCGAACGTCATGCACTGGGCGGCAACTTCTGGCAGCCGACCGTAATTACCGAGGCACACGAAGGTATGCAACTCGCCCAGGAAGAGACGTTTGGTCCGGTGGCCGCCTGTTTCCGCTTTGATGACGAAGAGGATGTCATCCGCCGGGCCAACGATACGCCGTTTGGTCTTGCCGCTTACTTTTACACTCAAAATCTGCAACGGGTGTTCCGTGTTTCAGCGGCGCTGGAAAGTGGCATGATCGGTATTAATGAATGTGCTGTTTCAACCGAGCTGGCACCCTTTGGTGGTGTTAAAGAGTCGGGTCTGGGTCGGGAAGGCTCGGTACTTGGCATGGAGGAGTATCTGGAGGTCAAAGCGCTGCATCTGGGCGGCTTGGACTAGCGGACATGAACGGGGGCGGCAAAGGCCGCCCGCAGACGGAGCATGGGAGCCGTCAGCATGAAAATCGAGCGTTTTGATTTTAATGAAATTGTCGATCAGGCCCATTTTTTCCGCCAGTTCAGCGAGCGTTTTACGCTGGAGGAACGCCGCATCTGCGACCTGGATGGATTATGGGATGTCGTGACGAGCGATCTGTTACCCATGCCACTGGAGATTGAATTTATAAATCTCGGCAGGGGACAGCGGCGTCGCTATGGTGCGCTGATTCTGTTATTTGATGAAGCGGAAGAGGAGCTGGAAGGCAGGCTGCACTTTAACGTCAGATAAAAAAAGGCCCCGGCGAGCGGGGCCAAAGGGTTCGTCATAAATCTGACGAGGAATTACTTATAAAGCTGTGCGGTGATGTGGTAGTTATCACCCGTGCGCGCTTCAATGACTTTATAGGCGCTGGCACCTTGTTCATCCGCTTTCTGTGAAAGCGCTGCACGGTAATCCATTGGTGCACCCGCGGTTCCACTGATGCTTACGGTGCCCGCAGGCTGCAGGTTCTGCGTCTGATCGCCGGTTACCAGCTGCGCAGCAGATGCGCCAAACGCCATAACGGAAAGCAGACTGACTGTAGCGATGGTTGTTTTGATATTCATGATTATCTCCTCAATACAATCAACAACCTGCGGTTACTCATAAAGGCGGGTCGTCGATATTTTCATGCGCCTTCAGGCGCCATCACGGTTAATTATTTATAAAGCTCAGCGGTGACATGCCAGGTGTTATCCTGGTTGTTTTCGATGATGCGATAGTGGCTTGCACCCTGTGCGTCCGCTTTCTCAGACAGGACCTGACGGACATGCGTCTGGTCACCGTTGCGTCCACCAATACTGATGGTCTGATTCATTGATTGCAGGCCCTGTGCCTGCTCATTGGACACCAGGCTTGCAGCACTGGCACCTACTGAGAACAGTGAAGCCAGACTCAGTGCGGCAATCGCTAATTTCGTTTTCATGGTCAAATCTCCTGAATTATTTGCTTCACTCCGGAGCGCAAAGGGCGCGTCAGACGGAGAACCACTGGCATTATCGGGCTACGCCTTAGTTATATAGTGCGGCGGTAGCGTGATAATTGCCGTTGTTGTAAGCCTCAATCACGCGATAGGCTTTTGCGCCCTGCTGATCGGCTTTGTCACTGAGTTGCTGCTTAATATCCATCGGTGAACCGGCAACGCCGCTGACACTGATGGTGCCGACTGCCTGCAGATCCTGTGCCTGAGAGGCATCGATAGATTCTGCGGCAACTGCACCAAATGAAAGGGCAGAGAGAATGCTCAGGGCAGCGATGGTAGTTTTTACGTTCATAGATATTTCCTCGTCGTCTATTTTTATCTTTTTAGTTAGTGTGATTTGCATCACGAAAAGAAGTATAGAACTAATAACGACAGAAATTAATACTCCGCTAATAATGTTTTTTTGTGATTCTTTATCCTTATGGCTACTTTTAATAACTTAACGTTATAAAAACGGGTTAAAAAGTAGCCTTTGAGGGTTTTATAATCACAAAAACAGTGAGATAGATCACTTTAACGTTTAGTGCGAAAGTTGGCGGGGATTGGACTGGAGTTTGATCTGGATCCGGGCAATGTTACCGGATCGGTGATGTAAAGCAGTGTAAAATAGCGCAAATAGTGAAGCAGAGTAAGCGATATGTCTGACGGTCAGGCGCATGAAAGCGGGCTTATGACATATTAAGCAGCGGAACAGTGTGATGTAACACGGTGAGAAGAGAAAACAAACTGACGACCTGGCACGGGAGTGCAGGCCGTCAGTCAGCAATCACAGTTCCTGTTCAAACAGGTTCAGGATTGCGCTGTGCAGTTGCTTAACCGTGAAGTCGCGCGCACGGGTGATAAAGATCGTGTCATCGCCAGCAATGGTGCCAAGAATTCCTTCCGACTTACCCAGTGAATCCAGCAGGCGTGCAATCAGCTGTGCTGCGCCCGGGCTGGTATGAATTACCACCAGGGCATCGTTGTAGTCGATATCCAGTACCAGGTTTTTTAACGGACTTGTCGTGGTCGGCACACCCAGCTCAGCAGGCAGGCAATAGACCATCTCCATCTTGGCATTGCGGGTGCGCACAGCGCCAAACTTGGTTAGCATGCGCGAGACTTTGGACTGATTGATATTTTCAAAGCCCTGATCCTGAAGCGCCTGAACAATTTCGCCCTGGGAACTGAATTTTTCTTCTTTTAATAAGGCTTTAAAAGCCTTGATCAGATCGTCTTGTTTCGATGGGTTTCGCATAGGTTACCAATAAATAGAGAGAATAACCGCGCAGCCGCCTGCGGCAGAGTGGTGATTATGCATTTTAATGCATTTTTATGCAATCGGTCGATTGATGAGCAGGGTTCGGGCGGCTAGCGGGCGGCGATAATAGCAAATAAATACGCTCAGACCAAAACCCCCGTCACAGCCCCGGAAGGCGAAGGTTGCAAAGTTGTTATATTATTGGTGGTGTAGTAACAGAAATAGCAACAGAAAACGCTCACAGCCGTTCTCTGTCTGACGACGGCAAAGTTGTCGGTCATTCAGGCGCAATGATAAGTAACTTTTGAATCCGGCGATTAACTGTGAAAACACGTAGAATTAACAGCGGATATTTATCATCGCCTGAGCAGTTGATTAAGGTCTGACACAGATAGAATTTCGGCCCATCTCTGCCCCACCTTAATAAGGAGTTAAGAATGAAAGTTGCCGTTCTCGGTGCCGCTGGCGGCATAGGCCAGGCGCTCGCACTTCTGCTCAAAACCCAGCTTCCCGCAGGTTCAGAACTCTCACTGTATGACATCGCGCCGGTTACACCGGGCGTTGCCGTCGATCTCAGCCATATTCCTACTGCAGTGTCTATCCAGGGGTTCAGTGGAGAAGATGCCACCCCCGCCTTACAAGGTGCAGATGTGGTACTGATTTCCGCGGGTGTCGCACGTAAACCTGGTATGGATCGCGCAGACCTGTTTAACGTTAACGCTGGTATTGTTCGGAACCTGATCGAACAGGTCGCTACCACGGCGCCTGAAGCATTGATTGGTGTTATTACCAATCCGGTTAACACCACCGTTGCGATTGCGGCAGAAGTGCTGAAAAAGCATGGCGTTTACGACAAAAATCGCCTGTTCGGTGTCACCACACTGGACATCATCCGTGCCAATACCTTCGTGGCAGCGCTGAAAGGCAAACAGCCAGATCAGATTGAAGTACCGGTCATTGGCGGTCACTCTGGTGTAACCATTCTGCCGCTCCTGTCGCAGGTCAAAGGTGTCAGCTTCAGCGATCAGGAAGTGGCTGATCTGACCAAACGCATTCAGAACGCCGGTACCGAAGTGGTGGAAGCCAAAGCGGGTGGCGGTTCGGCCACGCTGTCGATGGGCCAGGCAGCTGCACGTTTCGGTTTATCACTGGTTCGTGCACTGAAGGGTGAGGCGAATGTGGTGGAGTGTGCTTACGTGGAAGGTGAGGGTGAACATGCCCGCTTCTTCTCTCAGCCATTGCTGTTAGGTAAAAACGGCATTGCTGAACGCATGCCAATTGGTACTCTCAGCGCGTTCGAACAGCAGGCGCTGTCAGGCATGCTGGACACGCTGAAGAAAGATATCGCTCAGGGCGAAGAGTTCGTTAAGCAGTAACTGACGGCTCAGAGTTGTAATAACGCCCGGCTTTGCCGGGCGTTTTGCATTACAGGCCGCCAGATTTATAGGCGCGGGCTGCAGGTGCCCCGTTGCTGGCAGGCACCTTCTTGCCCAGGGTCTCCATACGCATCTGGAATGGCGGGAACGGCATCTCAATACCGTGCTGGTCAAATCCGCTCAGAATCAACTGATGCAGCTCGTGGCGCAGCGGCATTCGGTGTCCCATCTCCGCAGCATGCACACGGAGTTCAAACAACTGAATTCCCTGCTGCAGATCGACCAGGAAGGCTTCTGGCTGCGGCGTGTCCAGCACATAGCTGCAGCGCTCAGCCGCCTGAATCAGAATGGTTGTGACCTGTTCACTACTCACTTTCGCCGGTGCCGGAATAGTCAGTACCACGCGCGTGACGGAATCTGACAGCGACCAGTTAATAAACTGCTCGGTGATAAAGGCCTTGTTGGGCACGATGATCTCTTTGCGGTCCCAGTCGGTAATGGTGGTCGCACGGGTATTAATCCGCGTGATACTGCCGGTCAGGTCACGGATCGTCACGGTATCGCCGATACGAATGGGCTTTTCGAACAGGATAATCAGGCCAGAGATAAAGTTGGCAAAAATCTCCTGCAGACCAAACCCCAGTCCTACACCCAGTGCGGCAACCAGCCACTGCAGTTTCGACCACTCAATGCCGATCATTGAGAAACCAATCAGTCCGCCAATCAGCAGCAGCAGATATTTGGTC
Source organism: Pantoea sp. ANP04 (assembly GCF_041982285.1). NCBI lineage: Bacteria > Pseudomonadati > Pseudomonadota > Gammaproteobacteria > Enterobacterales > Erwiniaceae > Pantoea > Pantoea sp. ANP04. Next base: position 36,540 of record NZ_JAUTYS010000021.1, read on the forward strand.
AGTGTGGTGATGGCATAACCTGTGCCAGGCGTCAGATTGAGATGCTGCAACAACGCCAGTTCAAGCAGTGCGGGCATGTTACGCACAAGCTGCGTGGTGATAATAAACACCAGAATAGCGATCAGGACTGACCCCAGCGTGATGGGTTGAATCGACTCGACGCCCTGTACGGACGTACTGACATCCCACAGCTGAATATTCTCCAGGAAGCCGAAGGCCGAGTGGATCTCTGACCACAGCACAATCACAGAGACCAGAGCGATCAGCGTCAGGATCGAGCGCACCAGCCGCAGCGACTGCGCACTGATCGCATCCAGATCGATCACAGGCTCTTCGATCTCAATCGCGTCGGTATTGAGAGAGCCTTGCTCCTTCTCTTCTTCGCTGCGCGCACGATTAGCCAGCATATCGGCACGGCGCTGACGGGCGCGATCAAAGCCAAGACGGCGGCGCTGAATCAGCATCCAGCGGCGGATGATGTGATAGATAACCAGAAGCAGGAACCAGATGGCGACGGAGGTCTCCAGTCGCGCCAGCAGCGCCTGCGCAGTAGCCAGATAACCCACAGCAGAGGCGAGGGCAGCCATCAGTGGCATGGCGATCATCAGGTTCCACAGCATCCGGTTCACCATGTTCTCGCCATTTCCTTCTTTATCGAGATAAAGCGGAATGCCGGAACGTTTCAGGCTGACGGTAACAATGCTGATTGCCCCGCAAATCAGGATGAAACAGAGACGGCCCAGTGACGAGGAGAACTGTCGATCCTCCAGATTGCCAAAGGCGATCAGCAGCATAATAAGCGGCACAATCAGGCCGATACTCAGCGAGTAGTAGCGCATGGCGCGCGCCACCCGATTTTGCGGCCAGCGGAAATGCACAATGAAGAGTCCGTTGGGACGGGCAAAGGCGGCGCTGATCATAAACGCCCACAGCAGCGGCAGCGTGGCGGTAATACCATCACCAATTGCCACGGCGATAGGGTAGGGCCAGGCGTTCTGCAGACCATAACCCAATGCCCCCCACAATACCGGTAGCGGTAGCGCCACCAGGATCGACCAGAACACGGTGCGGATGGTCAGGCGGAAACGATCCTGGGTGACCTTGCCGACTTTGCTGGCGGAGCGATCAAGGAAAGCATTGAAGTGACGACGAGAACTGATGCTGAAGCCGACCAGCAGCAAGGCACCCATAATGGGGATCACCGAATTGCGGCTGGTAAACATCATCGCCATCGCTTTGCCAAGCTGACCCAGCGTATCCAGCGACAGCAGACGGGAAAGATCTTTGGCCAGATCCAGCGGATAACTTAAACCGATCGGACTGACATCGGCGGTCCAGAAAAGATAGCGGTGGGTCGCGTCTTTGACTTCCGTCAGCGCATCCTGCAACTGGGTGTTGCCGACTTTGAGCTTGGTAATCTCCAGAATCAGCGTGTCACAGCCAGATATCAGCGAATTAAGCAGCTCCCGCTGGGTGCGTAGCTGTGCATCAAGAATACGCTTCTGTTCAGCAGTAAAGGGTTGACCATCGGCCTGTCGTCCCTTGCGCAGCGTCTCCTGGCGCTCCAGCAGATCTTCATAATAGAGACGCTGTACGCGAAGCTGTGCCATCTCATTGTCAATCTGCTGCGACTTAGGCATCTCCGGCAGGCGCGCAACCTGTGCCCGAAGCGCTTCGCCCAGCAGATTAGAAGCCCCCAGCCACTGGGACTGCTCGCGCAGTGTAGAGAGCGCCTGACGGACCTGAATAATCTGATTAGTCGCCAGCCGCTGCTGCGATGCCACCAGATCCATGCGCTGCGCCTGTTGATTCAGGGCAACCGAGAGTTCACGGTTAACCCGAAACTGATCGCTAATCTCTGGGGGCAGATCGCCACTGTTTTCCGCCAGTTGCTCGGTACGGGCCAGTGCAACTTCCGCTTCGCGTTGCCGCTGATCGTTGAGCTGGTTACGCAGTGCCTGCAGATAGTTGTCGAGCTGAGTGGCTTTGCGCTGGTGGGCTTCAGCCCGCATCCGCGCCAGTTCCTGGCGATTATTGGCAGAGAGCTGTGCCAGCTCAAGTTCATCGACGAGTGCTTTATTCGCGGCACTTTCAGCCTGACGCGCTGCCAGCTGCAACTGGCCCTGCGGTGAACTGCTGCTGACGCCCTGCAGCCGGCGTTCACTCTCCGTCATCGCCCGACGCGCTTCCGTCTGCTGCTGTGGAAGCTGCGACAATGAATCACTGATCTCCCGCGCACGATCCTGCTCCTGGCGCGCCTGACGGCCCTCTTCCAGCAACTGGCTGCTAACCTGCAGGATCTCCTGATCCAGCTCGGCGCTGCTCATGTTGCTTCGCACCGTTTTTCCGTTGTCACTCAGCGCAGCAATCTGCTGACGCAATTCGCGCGCCAGACGCGGGAAGTCATCAATCACCTGCTGATATTGCGCCGCGCGCTCCAGGGAATCATCACGTTCTGAGAGGAAGTTTAAGGCGGCTTCAATTGTCTGGATCTGTTCGGCCTGAGCCGGAGAACTTTTGGCCGATTTTATCTCTTCCAGCTGCTGTTTGAGCTGGCTGGCGTCAGGAAGGCTGGCCGCAAAGGCCGGGCTGCTGAGCCACAGGCTCAGCAGCAGGAGGAGAATCGAACGCACAGAGGACACTCAATTTAATCGACAATGACGTCGGAAATGTCTGTGGAGACCGGCAGCGCAATCGCCAGCGGTTGACCCAGACGGGTTTTGCTTTCTGCTTCCAGGCTTTCCGCCAGCTTGACGCGACCGGGCGCGAACAGGTTGATGACGGTAGAGCCGAGTTTAAAGCGGCCCATTTCCTGACCTTTCAGCAACACCACGGCGCCTTCGTCGTCCGCAGCCGGATAATGCCAGCGCTTAATTACGCCTTCACGAGGCGGCGTTATCGTGCCAGCCCAGACGGTCTCAATACTGCCGACAATGGTGGCACCCACCAGGATCTGCACCATCGGGCCGATATCGGTTTCGAAGTAGCAGATAACGCGCTCGTTACGGGCAAACAGGTTAGGAATGTTACGCGCGGTCAGCGGATTTACAGAGTAGAGGTCTCCGGGCACGTAAATCATCTCACGCAGGATACCGTTACACGGCATGTGGACGCGGTGATAATCGCGTGGAGCCAGATAGGTAGTGACGAACTCACCCTCCACAAATTGAGCGGCCATCCGCTCATCGCCGGCCAGCAGGGCATCAATGGTGTAGTGATGACCTTTAGCCTGGAAAATCTGATCGCCATGAATATGGCCGAGCTGACTGATCGCACCATCCGCAGGCAGGGCAATGAGGCTGGCGTCAGCATCCAGCGGACGCGCATCGTCTTTGAGCGGACGAACGAAAAAGTCATTAAACGTGCGATAGCTTGCGGTATCAGGCTTACGCGCTTCCGCCATATCGACTTTGTAAAACCAGACAAAGATGTCAATGACCAGTTTGGTCAACCAACCACCGCGGCGACTGGCGCCCCAACCGGCAAGTTCAGTCAGCCATTTCTTCGGGAGAATATGATTCAAGCCGAGTTTTAAACGATCAAACACCTTAGCCTCCTGGCTATTTCAGGACGTTGTAAAAAAGGGGACGGATTGTAGCAGCGCCCCGTTCAGATGGCGACTATACGCGATTTCCGGCACGCTGCACGGCCTGAACGCACCACTGGAACGCACTTCGCAAAAAGCGCCGGCTTATCCGTTCAGACGCGGTTATACCGATTAATTTTCGCTATCAGGGAAATTTTTACGCGTTTTTACCTGCGCCATGCTCTCCAGGATGCGGTGGTAGTTAGCGAAACGGGACCGGTTGATTTTTCCCTGTTCGACCGCTTCACGAATGGCACATCCCGGATCGCTGTCATGTTTACAATCGCGGAATTTGCAATAGCCCAGGAAGGGTCGGAATTCGACAAAGCCGCGTGTTACCTGTTCCGGCTCCAGATGCCACAAACCAAACTCACGGACGCCAGGAGAATCGATCACGTCGCCGCCGTGCGGGAAGTGATACAGCCGCGATGCGGTCGTGGTGTGCTGGCCTAAGCCAGAGCCATCCGACACTTCGTTGGTCAGAATCGCGACCTGCTCTTCTTTGTCGAAGCCGAGCAGGGCATTCAACAGACTCGATTTACCCACACCGGACTGACCAGCAAAGATACTCACGCGGTCGGTCAGGGCCGCTTTCAGATCGTCCAGGCCGTTTTTTGCCCGGCTGGAGACCATCACTACGCGGTAGCCAATGTTGCGATAGATATCCATCTGTTGATCGACAAAGGCGCGCGCCTTGTCATCCAGCAGATCGGTTTTGTTCAGGACCAGTAACGGTTCGATGTCCAGCGTTTCGCTGGCGACCAGATAGCGATCGATGATGTTAAGCGACAGTTCCGGCAGGATCGCAGAGACGATAATGATCTGATCGATATTCGCCGCCATGGGCTTCACGCCGTCGTAGAAATCGGGGCGGGTTAATACGCTGGTGCGCTCATGCACCGCTTCAACAATGCCTTTGCCGCCGCTGGTGGCCGGACGCCACATCACCCGGTCGCCCGTTACCAGAGAACGGATCGTGCGGCGGATATTGCAGCGGTGGGTGACGCCTGCGCTATCCTCAACATCAGCATGCATGCCAAAACGACTGACAACGACCCCATCTGCAGCTTCACCAAACATGTTGTCATCCGCTTCCGGACGCTCTCTGCGTTGGTTGAGACGGCGATCGTGGTTAGCGCTTACGCGACGTTGTTGGCCCTTCGACAGTTTATTTTTACTCACTCACCCTCACAGCGTTAGCCAGATTTCGCCCGGCTGGGCAAAACGTCTATGATACACCTTATTCATCGTGAATGACGACTACAGCAACCGCAGGAAAAAGCATGGCTACTGGAAATGAACAGAATCTGATCTGGATTGATCTTGAGATGACCGGACTGGATCCGACGCACGATCGCATTATTGAGATTGCAACCCTGGTGACTGACGCCAACCTGAACATTCTGGCAGAAGGGCCGGTCATGGCGGTCCATCAGTCCGATGCGCAGCTGGCGCTGATGGATGAGTGGAATGTCCGCACCCATACCAACAGCGGTCTGGTTGCGCGGGTGAAGGAGAGTCAGATTGACGATCGCGCAGCAGAGCTGGCGACCATTGAGTTTCTGAAACAGTGGGTTCCGGCGAACACGTCGCCTATCTGTGGTAACAGTATCGGGCAGGATCGTCGCTTCCTGTTTAAGTACATGCCTGAACTGGAAGCGTATTTCCATTATCGCTATCTGGATGTCAGTACGTTGAAAGAGCTGGCACGTCGCTGGAAACCGGAGATCCTGCCTGGCTTCAAAAAAGGCGGTACGCACCAGGCGCTGGATGATATCCGTGAGTCTGTCGCGGAGCTGGCTTACTACCGCGAACACTTTTTGCAGCTTTAATCCACTGAGGGTGCGCATGAAATCACCAGTTTGCTGTTTTAATCATCAAACGCGCTGAAAGCGAAAATATTTGCTTTCAGACGCTTGCAGCAGCAACGATTTCTCGTATAATGCGCACCCCGTACCGGTGAAGAATTTATTAACGGTACAAGGCGCGGGAATAGCTCAGTTGGTAGAGCACGACCTTGCCAAGGTCGGGGTCGCGAGTTCGAGTCTCGTTTCCCGCTCCAG
>NZ_JAUTYS010000022.1:0-28295 GCF_041982285.1 Pantoea sp. ANP04
GGCGGCGCAGTCTCCTGTGCCTCTCAACCCGCTTCCCGTTGCCGGTGTTCCGTGTCGATGGAGGCGCATTATAGGGATCCCGTTTCAGAGCACAACCCTTTTTTTGGATCTTTTATCTGAACGGTTATAAATGATCCAGATTGATGAGATCACCAGCGATCCGGGTCAGAATTGGCTTGTCAGCTGTGTAAAATCGCATCAGGCTGCAGTGAAAACAGAACAAAGGAGAACATGATGACTTCCGCCCTACGCCCCTATAAAGATCTTTTCCCGCAAACTGGCCAGCGCGTTATGGTCGATTCAAGCAGTGTTGTCGTTGGTGATGTGATTATGGAGGATGACGTCAGCATCTGGCCGCTTGTTGCGATCAGGGGTGACGTGAATCAGGTCCGGATCGGTGCCCGAACCAATGTGCAGGACGGCAGTGTTCTGCACGTTACGCATAAATCTGCCGCCAATCCGCAAGGCTTCCCTCTTATTATTGGCGAGGAGGTCACGGTCGGCCATAAAGCGATGCTGCACGGCTGTACCATTGGCGATCGCGTGCTGGTCGGAATGGGATCGATTTTGCTTGATGGCGTAATAGTAGAAGATGAGGTGATGATTGGTGCCGGCAGTCTGGTGCCGCCAGGTAAAAGACTGGAGAGTGGCTATCTCTATCTGGGGAGTCCGGTGAAGCAAATCAGGCCGCTTAATGACAGCGAAAAAGAAGGGTTACGCTATTCCGCTAACAACTATGTGGGCTGGAAAGATGATTACCTGGCTGACGCTAACCAGACCCAGCCCTGAGCATCAACGTTATCCTGACGGATAGCCTCTTCCGCCTCATCCTCCAGATCCCAGCGATGGTGCTGAAACAGCGCCATCGCCTCTCCTTCACCAAAACGTGATATCAACGACTCACAGCTGATTGCACAGTTCAGCCGCATGCCGTTGACCAGTACCGGGAAACAAACCGCCTTGAGTTCAGCATCATAGGCTTCATCATCAGGGAACTGTATCGCCTGATTCACGACTGCATGGCCTGCTTAAGCTGAGCAATGACCGGAGCAATGTCTGGCATTACTCCGTGCCATATATAGAAGGCATGAGCAGCCTGCCCCACCAGCATACCCAAACCATCTGCCAGATGATTCGTGCCATGCCCCTGACACCAGCGCAGGAAAGGCGTCAGCCCGCTTTGGTAAAACATGTCATAGCACTGCACGCCGGAATGGATCACGTCAGAAGGTAAAGGAGGCGTTTCTCCATTCACACCGCTTGAAGTGGCATTAACGATCAGATCGAAGTGCTGATCCGTCAGCTGTTCAAAACGACATGCCCGGATAGGCCCATTCTCTCCAAACAGCGTCGCCAGCTCTTCAGCGCGTGCAGCTGTACGATTGACGACGGTCAGTGTCACGCCCGCTGAAAGCAATGGCAGAATGACGCCGCGAGCAGCCCCGCCCGCGCCCACCAGCAATACATTGTCGCCAGCGTTGATCATCTTAAGCCGCTCAAGGTCACTTAACAGGCCAATGCCATCCGTGTTGTCCCCCAGGATCTGACCATCACTGAGTTTTTTCACCGTGTTTACCGCGCCGGACAGGGCTGCACGTTCACTCAGCTGATCGGCAAACTCCCATGCCTGCTGTTTAAAAGGCAACGTCACATTGGCACCACGACCTCCCTGTTCAAAAAAGGCAGAGAGCGCCTGGGGAAAACCATCAATCGGGGCGCAGATGCGACCATAGCGATGTTCAATACCCGTCTGCTCAGCGAAAGCCTGATGGATCAGCGGAGATTTACTGTGGCTGATGGGATTACCGAAAACGGCGAATTGATCCATGAATTAACCCTGACGTATAAGTTCGCCGCTAATCACATCGCGGATTTCAGAGGGATTAAGGCGGCCACCGGTTTTTCCCGACAGAACCGGGAAGTGCTCACCAAACTGTTGCTTCACTTCTTCCGCCGTGCGGCAGGGAGGCAGACCCGACAGATTTGCGCTGGTTGAAACCAGCGGTTTACCAAATGCGCGGCAAAGCGCCTGCACATCGGGATGGTCACTGACGCGAATGGCCAGCGAATCAAACTGCCCGGTCAGCCAGCGAGGGGTTTGTGGTGGAACGGGGACGACAAAGGTCACAGGACCGGGCCAGCATGCAAACATCCGCTCACGCTGCATCACCGAAAGTTCGCGTGCGGAGATATAAGGTTCAAGCTGGGTGTAATCAGCGGCAATCAGGATAAGTCCCTTTTCTACCGGACGCTGTTTCAGCGCCAGCAAGGCCATGACGGCAGATTCACTGTCAGGGTCACAGCCCAGACCAAATACAGCTTCAGTTGGATAGGCGATGACCGCCTGACGATTCAGATGCGCTAAGCAATTTTCAAATGAATCGGCGAGGTGTTGATTTTCCATGATCTATGAATTCTCTTCAGCGATGGCTTTGCCACAACTCTTACTGGCACAGAATCGTTTAATGCCCTGCGCCGTCTTTTTTTCAACTAACAGTGGATACTCACAATAAGGACAGATTCCGGCAACGGGTGTCAGATTGACAACAAACTGGCAGGCGGGATAGCGATCGCAGGAGTGAAACGTTTTGCCGTAACGGGAACGCCGCTGAACTAACCGGCCTTCATGGCACTGAGGACAGGCCAGCGAGGTTTCATCCGGTTTATCGATGGTTTCGGTGTATCCGCATTCCGGATAGCAGCTGCAGCCGATAAACATGCCAAAACGTCCCTGCCGCAGCACTTTATCCGCACCACATTCTGGACAGGCGTGGCCTTCCAGCACTTTGACCACGTGGCCATCGGCCTGACCTTTTAAAGGTCGAATGTAGTCGCAAGCCGGGTAGTTCGCGCAGCCCAGAAAAGGACCATGTTTACCGGAGCGAATAACCAGTTCTGCCCCGCAAGCGGGGCAGGGATCCTGTTTACGCACGGTGAAGAGTGCAGCTTTACTCATAGCGATCAATGCATGAAAGGAAATTTAATGCAGCATACCTTCATTGACGTCGAATAGCAGTTCTTCCATCTGCTGATAGGCATTTTCACATCCCGGGATGTTGAACAACACCATCAGCACCACCCATTTGAGATCCTCCAGGTCAAACTCAGAGGTATCCAGCGCCATGATACGTTCGATGACCATTTCACGGGTTTCCAGGTTCAGCACCTGAATCTGCTCCAGGAACAGCAGAAAACCACGGCTATCAGCATCTAAACGCTTGCTCTCTTCGTCGGTATAGATACGCATGGAGAGCGGATCACTTGTCAGTAAAACTGGCTCAACCAGCCCTTCCTGATAATCAGCCAGTCTTTCCAGCCAGTTCAGCGCACTGTAAACATCTTCACGATGGAACCCGGCATCCGTCAGGTCGTCTGTCAATCTGTCCTGATCAACACCCATTTCTGCTTCGTTGTGGATATATGTCTCAAACAAATACATCAGTACGTCGAACATGGCATGCCCTCCTCAATCGGACATAGCCGCCGGGTACAGCTGCGATCCATCCTGCTAACTCCAGTTCCAGCAACTGAGCTGAGATAACTGGCACAGATTGGCCGGCACGTTCAGCGACAACGTCAACAGGTGTAACATCATCACCTACGTTAGCCAACACATCAGCAAATGGCAATGGAGCATCGTCACTCACCTCAGAATAAATTTCGTCGGCCTGTGTCGCTGGCAGCCAGTTCAGCGCACCAGCCAGATCTTCCACAATGTTATTGGGGTGGGCCACCAGCAGCGCACCCTGCTGAATCAGCCAGTTAACGCCTTCACTTAATGGATTGCCGATCGCGCCAGGTAAGGCATAGACATTGCGATTCTGCTCCAGCGCATAGCGGGCCGTCACCAGCGAACCACTCTTCAGCGAAGCTTCTACCACCAGCACCCCATGACTCAGACCGCTGATGATACGATTACGGCGTGGAAAATTCGCCGGATGCGGCAGGGTCGCCAGCGGAAATTCAGAAATCACAGCACCACCCTGCTCAACAATCTCTGCGGCAAGGTCGGCATGATTTTTAGGATAGAGATTTTGTAACCCACTGCCCAGCACAGCCACCGTTTTGCCCTTCACGTTGAGTGCTGCCTTATGTGCAACACCATCAATACCCCGGGCCAGTCCGCTGGTAATGGTCAGACCGCTGAGGCTTAAGTGCTGAGTAAACCAGTCGCACCAGTAACGGCCATTATGTGAACAGTTTCGACTCCCCACCACCGCTAACTGAGGAGTACTTATCACAGCAGGATCGCCATGAATATAGAGCAGTGGCGGAAAGCGGCTCGTTTCTTTGAGACGGGCTGGATAGGCCGCGTCCAGCGCAGTAATCAGATGATGAGCCGGACTCTGTGCCAGCCAGTCATACAATTCTGGAAGTTTTTTTGCACTGAAATCATAATATTGCTGGCGCTGACTGGCATCTAACCCTAATCGGATAAGCTGCTCCTTATCTGCTACCTGGCCACCTGTCTGCTGTGCGACGTCAATCCAGCGTTTCCCTGTCATTCCAGTGACGGCTGCCAGCCGCACATACTGCGCTATTTTGTCCATCTCAGACTCCCTGATCGCCCTTGCTTCCTGCTGCACAATGCTGTCAATCAGGCCTCGAAAAGTCTACAATATGAGGTAGTAATCTTTTCTTAACCGAATACAGATCTGGATATTTATGTCAGTTTTGCAGGTATTACATTTCCCTGACGAGCGTCTTCGCAAAGTCGCTGCGCCCGTTAAAGAAGTTAACGCAGACATTCAGCGTATCGTTGATGATATGTTCGAGACGATGTATGCCGAAGAAGGTATCGGTCTTGCCGCTACGCAGGTCGATATTCATCAGCGCATTATCGTGATTGATGTCTCTGAAAGTCGTGAAGAGCGTTTAGTTCTGATCAACCCTGAGCTGCTGGAAAAAAGCGGCGAAACCGGTATTGAAGAGGGTTGCCTCTCAATTCCGGAACAGCGCGCATTTGTTCCACGTGCCGAGCGGGTTAAAGTCCGTGCACTTGATCGTGACGGTAACAGTTTCGAGCTGGAAGCCAGCGAGTTACTGGCCATCTGTATCCAGCATGAGATCGATCATCTGGAAGGCAAACTGTTTATCGATTATCTGTCGCCTCTGAAGCGGCAACGAATCAAAACTAAGTTAGAGAAACTGGCGCGTCAGAACGCCCAGGCTTCCTGAGAACTTAAGAAGGGATACACGTGTCTGCCCCGCTAAAAATCATCTTTGCCGGCACACCTGACTTTGCAGCGCGTCATCTTGACGCGCTGCTTGCTTCTGAACATCAGGTTATCGGTGTATTCACCCAACCCGACCGCCCGGCGGGTCGCGGTAACAAATTAACCCCAGGCCCGGTCAAAACGCTGGCGATGGCACATGACATTCCTGTGTATCAGCCTAAGTCACTGCGACCGGAAGAGAATCAGCAGCTGGTTGCTGACCTTAAGGCTGATGTGATGGTTGTTGTGGCCTACGGATTAATTCTGCCAAAGGCCGTGCTTGATATGCCACGTCTGGGCTGCATCAACGTTCATGGTTCACTGCTGCCACGCTGGCGTGGAGCCGCACCGATTCAACGTGCGCTCTGGGCTGGCGACAGCGAAACCGGCGTGACCATCATGCAGATGGATGTGGGGCTGGACACCGGCGATATGCTGCACAAGCTTGCCTGTCCGATTACTGCCCAGGATACCAGTGCAACGCTATACGATAAGCTGGCTGAACTTGGACCACAGGGACTGCTGGATACGCTGACCTTACTGAGCACTCAGCAGGCTACACCTGAAAAACAGGATGAAGCGCTGGCCAACTATGCTGAGAAGCTCAGTAAAGAGGAAGCTCGTCTTGACTGGACACTCTCAGCAGAACAGCTTGAACGTTGTATTCGCGCGTTTAACCCGTGGCCGATGAGCTTTTTCACCATTGATGATCAACCGGTGAAAGTCTGGCAGGCAAGCGTTCTGCCTCACAGCGATCGTTCGCCGGGTGAAATTATTCATGCGGATAAACGTGGCATCCAGGTGGCGACCGCTCAGGGTGTACTGAATCTACTGCAGTTGCAGCCCGCCGGTAAAAAACCGATGTCGGCTCAGGATCTTCTCAACTCGCGCCGGGAATGGTTTGAACCTGGAACCCTTCTGGACTGACTCTCAGGCCCGGTCACTCACCGGGCCTTTTGTTTGATGACAAAACCCTATGACTAAATCAATCAACCTGCGTAGCCTCTCCGCCCAACTTATTGAGCGCGTTGTCGACAAGGGCGAATCCCTGAACACGGCACTGCCTGCCGCTCAGAAAAAACTCTCTGACAAAGATAGCGCGTTAGTGCAGGAGATCTGTTTTGGCGTGTTGCGTACATTACCGCAGCTTGAAGCGCTAATCGGTAAACTGATGGCGCGTCCCCTTACCGGTAAACAGCGGGTTCTGCACTATCTGATCATGGTCGGGCTTTACCAGCTGGAATATACACGCGTGCCTGCTCACGCCGCACTGGCAGAAACTGTCGCAGGGGCCGAAGTCCTGAAGCGCACCAGCCTGAAAGGCTTATTAAATGGTGTATTACGCCAGTTTCAGCGCCAGCGCGAAGAGCTGCTCGCCAGCATTCAGGATGGCCCGCAGCGGTATCTGCATCCGGGATGGCTGCTAAAGCGATTGCAGCATGCCTGGCCAGAACAGTGGCAGCAGATCGTCGAAGCCAATAACCAGCGTCCGCCGATGTGGTTGCGGGTTAACCAACAGCACCACGAACGTGATGCATGGCTGGCCCTGCTGACTGAAAGTGGCAGGAATGCACAGCCTGCTGACGATGTGCCGGATGCACTTCGGCTCGATGCCCCTGCTCCGGTCAGTCAGTTACCAGGCTTCGGGCAGGGTTGGGTGACCGTGCAGGATTTGTCCGCTCAGCGCTGTGCTTTGCTGCTTGAACCCCAAAACGGCGAACAGATTCTGGATATATGTGCTGCACCCGGCGGTAAAACGACCCATATTCTCGAAATCGCGCCGGAAGCAGAAGTCATGGCCGTCGACGTAGATGCACAGCGCCTTAAACGCGTTGAGGAAAATCTGCAGCGACTGGGCATGAAAGCAGATGTTAAACAGGGTGATGGACGGACGCCGCAGCAGTGGTGCGGTGATCGGCAGTTTGACCGAATTCTGCTGGATGCCCCCTGCTCTGCTACCGGAGTGATCCGACGTCATCCAGACATCAAGTGGCTGCGTCGCGATCGTGATATCGCCGAGCTGGCAAAGCTTCAGTCTGAAATTCTTGATGCTGTCTGGCCGCACCTGAAACCAGGCGGCACGCTGATTTATGCTACCTGTTCCATCCTGCCTGAAGAGAATCATCAGCAGATAGATGCTTTCCTGCAGCGCCAGCACGATGCACAAGCCGTTTCCCTCAGGGATGCACCCGCGAATGGCCTACAGGTATTCCCGCAAGCCGAAGGCGGAGATGGTTTCTTCTACGCTAAGCTGATAAAGAAATCGGGTACAAACTGAGATGAGTATTGATAAGCGATGAAAATAATCATTCTGGGCGCAGGTCAGGTTGGCGGTACCCTGGCAGAAAATCTGGTCGGTGAAAACAACGATATCACGGTGGTGGATACCGACTCTTCACGCCTGCGTCATCTGCAGGATAAATTCGATCTGCGCGTCGTGCAGGGTCATGGTTCTCATCCGCGCATTTTGCGGGAAGCAGGCGCGGAAGATGCCGACATGCTGGTAGCCGTTACCAACTCCGACGAAACCAACATGATTGCCTGCCAGATTGCTTATTCGCTTTTCAATACGCCGAACCGTATCGCCCGGATTCGCGCGGCCGACTATCTGCGTGATGCGGACAAGTTATTTATTCCTGAAGCGGTGCCCATTGATCACCTGATCTCACCGGAACAGTTGGTGATCGAAAATATCTACCGTTTAATCCAGTATCCTGGCGCGTTGCAGGTGGTTAACTTTGCTGAGGGCAAAGTCAGCCTTGCGGTGGTGAAAGCCTATTATGGTGGACCACTGGTGGGCAATCCGCTCTCCATCATGCGTGAGCATATGCCACACATCGATACCCGCGTAGCCGCTATCTTTCGTCAGGACCGGCCCATTCGTCCGCAGGGCTCAACCATTGTAGAAGCGGGTGATGAAGTCTTTTTCATCGCCGCCAGCCAGAACATTCGTGCCGTAATGAGCGAGATGCAACGGCTGGAGAAACCCTACAAGCGGATTATGCTGGTGGGTGGCGGTAACATTGGTTTCGGTCTGGCACAGCGTCTTGAGAAACATTACAGCGTTAAGCTGATTGAACGTAATGCTCAGCGCGCAGCCGAACTTGCAGAACATCTGCATGACACGGTAGTTTTTTATGGCGATGCGTCCGATCAGGAGTTGCTGGCGGAAGAGCACGTTGAGCAGGTTGATCTGTTTATTGCCGTCACCAATGATGATGAAGCCAACATCATGTCAGCCATGCTGGCAAAAAAGATGGGGGCGAAGAAAGTTATGGTGCTTATACAGCGTCGTGCGTATGTCGATCTGGTGCAGGGCAGCGTCATCGATATTGCTATTTCACCTCAGCAGGCCACTATCTCTGCTCTGCTGGGCCATGTGCGCAAAGCAGATATCGTGGGTGTATCGTCACTGCGACGCGGTATTGCAGAGGCAATCGAAGCAATAGCGCATGGGGACGAATCCACTTCACGCGTGGTCGGCCGTTCAATTGATGATATCAAATTACCGCCAGGGACCATTATCGGCGCAGTGGTTCGCGGTGACGATGTGATGATTGCCAATGACAATCTGCGTATTGAACAAGGAGATCATGTCATCATGTTCCTCACCGACAAGAAATTTGTCTCAGACGTTGAACGTCTCTTTCAGCCAAGTCCATTTTTCCTGTAAATGCCGCATTTACAGGCATAAAAAGTACGAGACGCGTGAAAGTGCCGCTTAAATCGCTGAGTTGATGGCAAAAACAGTAAGGTTTGTTAAACTTTATGACATTGGCTTAGGCAAGGAGATAAGTATGAGTTTAATCAAAGAGTTTCGCGATTTCGCGATGCGCGGTAATGTGATGGATCTCGCCGTCGGTGTTATCATCGGTGCGGCCTTCGGGAAAATCGTTTCATCGCTGGTCGCCAACATCATTATGCCACCATTGGGCTTGCTGATCGGTGGTGTCGACTTTAAATCATTCCAGTGGGTACTTAAGCCCGCAGTTGGTGATGCGCCAGCCGTTGTAATGCAATACGGTATCTTCCTTCAGACCATCTTCGATTTCGTCATCATCGCTTTCGCAATCTTCATGGCGATCAAGTTAATGAACCGTCTGTATAAGAAAAAGGAAGTTGAAAAGCCCGTTGCGAAACCAACGAACGAAGAATTACTGCTGACTGAAATCCGCGATCTGCTTAAACAGCAAAACACGCGGGTATAGTTGATAAGCCGCCGCACAGGCGGTTTTTTTAACCGTAAAAGCAGAAGGGCAGTGATAAGACGCTTTCTTATCACTGCCCTCCCATCCAGTCCCCTTGCCATGTTTCTCTTTTCGCTTAAAACTGCCTTTACCTTTTTGCTTCTGCTCAATACGTTGCCGAAATAGCGGGTCGTGTAAGAGGGCCTGAATCGCGTTGTCGCGAATTTGCCCTTTGGTGTGCTGATATTTACTCATGACGCCTCCTGTTTATAAGGTCTGATACTTTATTCTTTTGCAGCAAAATAACAATATCCTTATTTGCTCAAAGCCTCTCCCCGCTCCAGTGCCTCAAGAATTGAGCACGAAACGCTAGTGTGGCTGTCTCCACAACAGGCATCCGAGAGATGTCGCAGAGAACGCTGCATCGTTTCTAATTCTGCGATCATTTGAGCAACTTCATACAGCCGTTTTTCAACGATCGCTTTTGATTCCTGACAGGTGTGATGCACAGGATCGACCCGGATCGAGAGCAGCTCTCTGATGGCTTCAAGGCTAAAGCCGAGTTTGCGCCCGTAGCGAATAAATTTCAGACGCTGAAGATCACTCTCGCTATAAAGTCGAAAACCGCCTTCTGTCCGACCATCATGATCCATCATCTGTTGTTTTTCATAGAAGCGAATCGTGTCTGGCGTGACATCTGCAAGCTTAGCTAGCTGGCCAATGCGAAACATTTACTTCTCCTCACGGAAATGATTGTGGATGGCTGCGGCATAACGGCCATGAAGAAAATCGGTGCTCATTCCAGCCTGGCGTAATCTCAGTGTCAGCACCTGAAGCCGATTACGCTGATCCTGATACCGGGGATCGGCAGGATCGAGCTGACAAATAAGATCGTTAACTTCCATGGCTTCGCGTCTTAACTCAAGTTCAGGCGGCAGAAATCCTGAATTTTTGAGCAACCGGTAACCTGCTCTTAATTCGGGCGGAACATGGCTGTCATCATCCAGCTGTAGTGGCTTGCCTGAGCCAGGAAGATTACTCAGCTCGCCTTTTTCTAACGCTGCTTTGATGTGCTGTTCAGCAAGTTCATCAACCAGCCACATAGTTAGCTCCTTTGAACATGAAAGACTACGTTCTAAGGTAATAAATTGCAGGCAATAAAAAACCCGCCGAAGCGGGTTTTTTACGTTGCTACAGATTACTCTGCAGCTGCTTCTGCTTGAGCTTCTGGACGATCAACGAGCTCGATGTAAGCCATCGGAGCGTTGTCACCAGCACGGAAGCCACACTTCAGAATACGAGTGTAACCACCGGCACGGCTCGCGAAACGCGGGCCTAACTCATTAAACAGTTTTGCCACGATCTCGTTATCACGAGTACGGGCGAATGCCAGACGACGATTAGCTACGCTGTCGGTCTTGGCAAGAGTAATCAGCGGCTCAACTACGCGACGCAGTTCTTTGGCTTTCGGCAGAGTCGTTTTGATGATCTCATGACGAACCAGAGAACCGGCCATGTTGCGGAACATAGCCTGACGATGGCTGCTGTTGCGGTTCAGTTGACGACCACTCTTACGATGGCGCATGACCTTATCCTTCTCAGTGAAACCTTAACCTGTGATCTGATTATTCATCAGCAATGCTTGCTGGCGGCCAGTTCTCAAGGCGCATGCCCAGAGAAAGACCACGCGAAGCCAGCACATCTTTAATCTCGGTAAGAGATTTTTTACCAAGGTTAGGCGTTTTAAGCAGCTCAACCTCGGTACGCTGTACCAGATCACCGATGTAGTGGATAGCTTCTGCCTTAAGGCAGTTAGCAGAGCGGACAGTCAATTCCAGATCGTCAACAGGGCGCAGCAGGATCGGATCGAATTCTGGTTTCTCTTCTTTAACTTCCGGCTGACGTACATCACGTAAGTCAACGAAAGCTTCAAGTTGTTCAGCCAGAATGGTTGCCGCACGACGAATCGCCTCTTCAGGATCGATTGTGCCGTTGGTTTCCATTTCGATGACCAGCTTGTCCAGGTCGGTGCGCTGCTCTACACGCGCTGCTTCAACATTGTAGGCGATACGGTCTACAGGGCTGTAGCAAGCGTCAACTAACAGGCGGCCGATTGGGCGCTCATCTTCTTCCGAATGAATTCGGGCAGAAGCCGGCACATAGCCACGTCCACGCTGAACTTTGATACGCATGCTGATAGCAGCGTTCTCATCGGTCAGATGGCAAATGACATGCTGAGGCTTGACGATTTCGACATCACCATCATGGGTAATGTCGGCTGCAGTCACAGGGCCAATGCCAGATTTATTCAGGGTCAGAATAACTTCATCTTTACCCTGAACTCTTACCGCCAGCCCTTTCAGGTTGAGCAGGATTTCCAGGATATCTTCCTGTACGCCCTCTTTGGTGCTGTACTCATGAAGTACACCATCAATTTCAACCTCGGTCACCGCGCAACCCGGCATGGATGAAAGCAGAATACGGCGCAGTGCGTTACCAAGAGTATGGCCAAAGCCACGCTCTAAAGGCTCAAGGGTCACCTTGGCGTGCGTCGAACTCACTTGCTCGATATCTACCAGGCGCGGTTTTAGAAACTCTGTCACAGAACCCTGCATTGTGTCCTCTCTTTGGTACTAAGCCTTACTTGGAGTAAAGCTCGACGATCAGGTGTTCGTTAATGTCCGCAGACAGATCAGTACGTTCAGGAATACGCTTGAACACACCTTCCATCTTAGTCGCATCAACTTCCAGCCAGGTTGGCTTTTCACGCTGCTCAGCCAGCTCCAGAGCGGCCTTCACGCGAGATTGCTTTTTGGCTTTCTCACGGATGCTAACGACATCATTCGGAGATACCTGATAAGAAGCGATGTTAACAACGCGGCCATTTACCAGAACAGACTTATGGCTCACCAGCTGACGTGCTTCTGCACGAGTGGCACCAAAGCCCATACGATAAACTACGTTGTCCAGACGACCTTCCAGCAGAGCCAACAGGTTTTCACCGGTGTTGCCTTTCAGACGAGCTGCTTCTTTATAATAGTTACGGAACTGACGCTCCAGCACGCCGTAGATACGACGAACTTTCTGCTTTTCACGTAACTGACCGCCGTAATCAGACAGACGCGGTTTACGCGCACCATGCTGACCAGGGGCTTGTTCAATCTTACACTTGGAATCAATCGCGCGAACGCCAGACTTAAGGAATAAGTCAGTGCCCTCACGACGGCTCAGCTTGAGCTTAGGACCCAAATATCTTGCCATTTTCTTTCTCCAACTATCCTAAAAAAACGGGCGTTATACGCGACGTTTTTTCGGCGGACGACAACCGTTATGAGGGATCGGAGTCACATCAGTAATATTAGTGATGCGGAAACCAGCGGCGTTCAAAGCACGAATCGTAGATTCGCGTCCTGGACCCGGACCCTTTACCATAACTTCCAGGTTCTTAATTCCGTAATCTTTTACCGCTTCTGCACAGCGCTCTGCAGCGACCTGAGCAGCAAACGGAGTGGATTTACGTGAACCGCGGAAACCGGAACCACCGGCGGTTGCCCAACCCAGTGCGTTACCCTGACGATCAGTAATGGTAACGATAGTGTTGTTAAAAGAAGCATGGACATGAGCCACGCCATCTGAGACTTGTTTTCTTACACGCTTGCGTGCACGAACTGGTGCCTTTGCCATTATTTACTCACCCCGATTATTTCTTGATCGGTTTACGCGGACCCTTACGGGTACGTGCGTTGGTCTTAGTACGCTGACCGCGAACCGGAAGACCACGACGATGGCGCAAACCACGGTAGCAACCAAGGTCCATAAGACGCTTGATGCTCAGGGTGATTTCACGGCGCAGATCACCTTCTACAACGAATTTCGCAACTGCATCACGCAGCTGATCAATTTGTTCTTCAGACAGCTCACTGATCTTAACATTTTCAGCAATACCCGTTGAAGCGCAGATGGCTTTTGAACGGGTTTTACCGATACCGAAGATCGAAGTTAATGCGATAACGGTATGTTTTTGATCAGGAATGTTAATGCCTGCTATACGGGCCACTATGCACTCCTATAATTAAACAAGCACGTCCCATGCTGAAAAGCCCGTTTTCAGGATACTCAAATGGAAACGCACTGACATACAAAAGATTGGCTGGCTAATCTAGCCAGCTCAACCCGACTTTGCAAGAAAAATATGTGACAAAATCAGCCTTGGCGCTGTTTATGCTTAGGCTCGGCGCTACAAATCACACGGACGACACCGTCGCGACGAATGATTTTGCAGTTACGACATAATTTCTTGACGGAAGCACGAACTTTCATTTTTACTCTCCGTAACTTCTCAACCAACTGAATTAACGGCCGTAGCCTTTCAGGTTAGCTTTCTTCAGTGCCGACTCGTACTGACTTGACATCATCAGAGTTTGCACTTGAGCCATAAAGTCCATGATGACGACAACTACGATAAGCAGTGACGTACCGCCAAAGTAGAAGGGAACCTTCATCGCATCACGCATGAACTCCGGGATAAGGCAGATAAACGTAATGTACAGGGCGCCGATTAAGGTCAGTCGCGTCATTACTTTATCAATATACTTCGCCGTTTGCTCTCCCGGACGAATTCCCGGTACGAATGCACCAGACTTCTTCAGGTTATCTGCTGTTTCACGTGGGTTGAAAACCAACGCCGTATAGAAGAAACAGAAGAAGATGATTGCAGTCGCATAGAGTAGCACATAAAGCGGCTGTCCTGGCTGCAAATACAGCGAAATTGTTGTCAGCCAGTTCCAACCGGTACCGCCCCCAAACCACGATGCAATCGTTGCCGGGAACAGAATAATGCTGGAAGCGAAGATAGCTGGAATAACACCCGCCATGTTCACTTTCAACGGTAAATGTGTGCTCTGTGCAGCGTAAACGCGACGACCCTGCTGACGTTTTGCGTAGTTCACCACAATGCGGCGTTGACCACGTTCAACGAAGATAACAAAGAAGGTCACTGCGAATACGAGTACTGCAACCAACAGCAACAGAAGGAAGTGCAGGTCGCCTTGCCGCGCTTGCTCGATGGTATGGCCAATGGCCGGCGGGAGACCCGCAACAATACCTGCGAAGATAATGATCGAAATACCGTTACCGATACCACGTTCAGTAATCTGTTCGCCCAGCCACATCAGGAACATCGTTCCCGAGACCAGACTCACAACAGCGGTAAAGTAGAAAGCAAAGCCTGGATTCATTACCAGGCCTTGCATCCCTGGCATATTCGGCAGACCGGTAGCAATACCGATCGACTGGAATATGGCCAATACCAACGTACCGTATCGGGTGTACTGGCTAATCTTACGACGGCCAGCCTCCCCTTCTTTCTTAATTTCCGCTAACGCTGGGTGAACCACCGTTAATAACTGGATAATAATCGATGCCGAAATATACGGCATGATGCCCAGTGCGAAAATAGAAGCACGGCTGAGAGCACCACCAGAGAACATGTTAAACATTTCAATGATGGTGCCACGCTGTTGCTCAAGCAGTTTGGCAAGTACAGTGGCATCAATACCAGGGATTGGAATAAAAGAGCCAATACGGAAGACAATGAGTGCGCCGATTACAAACAGCAGTCTGCGTTTCAGCTCACCAAAGCCACCTTTGGCACTTTGAAAATCTAATCCCGGTTGTTTAGCCATCTGCTACTTATTCCTCGATTTTACCGCCAGCAGCTTCGATTGCAGCACGTGCACCTTTGGTGACACGCAGACCGCGAACCGTTACCGGTGTAGAAACTTCACCAGACAGAATTACTTTAACGAATTCAATCTGAACACCGACAATGTTGGCTGCTTTCAGCGCGTTCAGGTCGACGATACCGCCTTCAACTTTCGCCAGATCAGACAGACGAATCTCTGTGGTGATCATTGCTTTGCGAGAGGTGAAACCGAACTTCGGCAGACGACGGTACAGAGGCATCTGACCACCTTCGAAACCGCGACGTACGCCACCGCCAGAACGTGAGTTCTGACCTTTGTGACCACGACCACCGGTTTTTCCGAGGCCAGAACCGATACCACGACCCAGACGCTTGGTAGCGTGCTTAGACCCTTCGGCCGGAGACAGAGTATTTAAACGCATCTCTTACTCCTCCACTTTAACCATATAGGAAACCGCGTTGACCATACCGCGTACTGCTGGCGTGTCTTCACGCTCAACGGTGTGGCCAATACGACGCAGACCCAGGCCAACCAGAGTGGCTTTATGCTTAGGCAAGCGGCCGATTGAACTACGGGTTTGAGTGATTTTAATAGTCTTAGCCATCGTGATTACCCCAGAATTTCTTCAACGGATTTACCACGCTTAGCAGCGACCATTTCCGGAGATTTCATATTGCCCAGGCCATCGATAGTTGCACGAACCACGTTAATCGGGTTTGTAGAACCATACGCTTTTGCCAGTACGTTATGAACTCCAGCGACTTCCAGAACGGCGCGCATTGCACCACCGGCAATAATACCGGTACCTTCTGAAGCCGGCTGCATGAACACGCGGGAACCCGTGTGTGCACCTTTAACTGGGTGCTGCAGGGTGCCGTTGGTCAGCGCGACGTTAACCATGTTGCGACGGGCTTTCTCCATCGCTTTCTGGATCGCTGCTGGAACTTCACGCGCTTTACCGTAACCAAAACCTACGCGACCATTACCATCGCCTACCACAGTCAGTGCTGTGAAGGAGAAGATACGACCACCTTTAACAGTTTTAGAAACACGGTTTACCGCGATCAGTTTTTCCTGCAGTTCGCCAGCTTGTTTCTCGATGTGTGCCATCTTAGACCTCTACCTTAGAACTGAAGGCCAGCTTCACGGGCAGCATCTGCCAGTGCCTGGACGCGACCATGATATTGGAAACCGGAACGGTCGAAAGAAACACCAGTGATGCCTTTTTCGATTGCGCGTTCTGCGATAGCTTTACCTACTGCAGCTGCGGCTTCTTTATTACCGGTATACTTCAGTTGTTCAGTGATAGCTTTTTCTACAGTAGAAGCAGCGACCAGAACTTCGGAACCGTTCGGGGCGATTACCTGTGCGTAAATATGACGCGGGGTACGATGTACCACCAGGCGAGTAGCACCCAGCTCTTTGAGCTTGCGACGTGCACGGGTCGCACGACGGATACGAGCAGATTTCTTATCCATAGTGTTACCTTACTTCTTCTTAGCCTCTTTGGTACGCACGACTTCGTCGGCGTAACGGACACCCTTGCCTTTATAAGGCTCAGGACGACGGTAGGCGCGCAGGTCCGCTGCAACCTGACCAATCAGCTGTTTATCAGCGCCTTTCAGCACGATCTCAGTCTGAGTTGGACATTCTGCAGTGATACCCGCGGGCAGCTGGTGATCGACTGGATGAGAAAAGCCCAGAGACAGGTTGACCACGTCGCCTTTAACGGCTGCACGATAACCTACACCAACCAGCTGCAGCTTCTTAGTGAAGCCTTCGGTAACACCGATAACCATTGCGTTCAGCAGCGCGCGAGAAGTACCCGCCTGCGCCCAGCCGTCAACGAAACCTTCGCGCGGTGCGAAAGTCAGAGCGTTGTCAGCATGCTTAACTTCAACAGCATCATTGATAGTACGAGTCAGCTCGCCGTTTTTACCTTTAATCGAAATTACCTGACCGTTGAGTTTTACCTCTACGCCGGCAGGAACAACGACAGGTGCTTTAGCAACACGAGACATATGTATCCTCCGATTACGCTACGTAGCAGATAATTTCGCCACCAAGACCTGCCTGGCGCGCTGCACGATCAGTCATGACACCTTTAGATGTAGAAACTACAGCGATGCCCATACCGGCCATTACCTTTGGCAGCTCATCTTTTTTCTTATAGATGCGCAGACCAGGACGGCTTACTCGCTGAATGCTTTCTACAACAGCTTTGCCCTGGAAATACTTGAGAGTAAGTTCCAGTTCCAGCTTGATGTCGCCTTCGATTTTGAAATCTTCAATATATCCTTCTTCCTTCAGAACGTTGGCAATTGCCAATTTCAGCTTGGAGGAAGGCATGGTGACCGCAACTTTGTTTGCGGCCTGACCGTTACGGATACGGGTCAGCATATCCGCGATCGGATCTTGCATGCTCATCTGTGTTACTCCCGTGATTCAATTGGTGACAATTACCAGCTAGCCTTTTTCAGGCCCGGGATTTCACCGCGCATGGCGGCTTCGCGGACCTTGATACGGCTCAACCCAAACTTCCGCAGGAAACCGTGCGGACGACCTGTTTGACGGCAGCGGTTACGCTGACGCGAAGGGCTGGAATCACGCGGCAGACTCTGCAGCTTCAGAACAGCATCCCAACGATCTTCGTCGGAAGCGTTCACATCAGAGATGATCGCTTTCAGTTCAGCGCGTTTAGCGAAGAATTTGTCTGCTAATTTTGCACGCTTAACTTCGCGTGCTTTCATAGATTGCTTAGCCATTAAGTAACCCTACCTTACTTACGGAACGGGAAGTCAAAGGCAGCCAGCAGAGCACGGCCTTCATCATCAGATTTCGCAGTAGTGGTAATGGTGATATCCAAACCACGAACGCGATCGACTTTGTCGTAGTCGATTTCTGGGAAGATGATCTGCTCACGTACACCCATGCTGTAGTTGCCACGACCATCGAATGACTTAGCGGACAAGCCACGGAAGTCACGGATACGTGGAACAGCAATGGTGACCAGACGCTCAAAGAACTCCCACATGCGCTCGCCACGCAGAGTTACTTTACAGCCGATCGGATAGCCCTGACGGATTTTGAAGCCTGCAACTGATTTGCGTGCTTTGGTGACCAGCGGTTTTTGACCGGAGATTGCTGCCAGGTCAGCTGCTGCGTTATCCAGCAGTTTCTTGTCAGCGATCGCTTCACCAACACCCATGTTCAGGGTGATCTTCTCGACCCGAGGGACTTGCATGACAGAATTGTAGCCAAACTCTGTCATGAGTTTCTGGACTACTTCGTCTTTGTAGTAATCATGCAGTTTCGCCATCGTACTACTCCAAATTACTTGATAGTTTCGCTGTTAGACTTGAAGAAACGGACTTTTTTGCCGTCTTCGAATCTAAAGCCTACACGGTCAGCCTTACCAGTTGCCGCGTTGAACAGTGCAACGTTAGAAACCTGAATAGCAGCTTCTTTTTCAACGATGCCGCCTGGTTGGTTCAGGGCCGGGACCGGCTTCTGATGTTTCTTAACCAGGTTGATACCTTCAACGATGACCTTACCAGAAGACAGGACATTCTTAACTTTACCGCGCTTACCTTTATCTTTACCGGTTAACACGATAACTTCGTCGTTACGACGGATTTTAGCTGCCATTGTTCGCTCCTTAGAGTACTTCTGGTGCCAGAGAGATAATTTTCATGAACTTTTCAGTACGAAGTTCACGAGTTACCGGCCCAAAAATACGCGTACCGATAGGCTGCTCACTGTTATTGTTCAGAATAACGCATGCATTACCATCGAAGCGAATGACAGAACCGTCCGGGCGACGAACACCCTTCCTGGTGCGCACCACTACCGCCTTCAGGACATCACCTTTTTTGACTTTACCACGAGGAATTGCTTCCTTGATGGTAACTTTGATGATGTCACCGACGCCTGCGTAGCGACGGTGCGAGCCACCCAGAACCTTGATACACATTACGCGACGTGCACCGGAGTTGTCGGCGACGTTCAGCATAGTCTGTTCTTGGATCATTTTAGTGCTCCGCTAATGTCAACTACTACTTCGGGACCTAAACCTCAGGTCGTTAGAAAGCCCCATAATTGAGGGCGCGGCATTGTAACACCGGTTCTCACAGATGGGTAGAAAAAATAAACGGCTCTCAATCGAGCCGCTGATTTTCCCTGATGACAGGGAGGGCGTATTCTAGGGAATAGTGCGAACAGTAGCAAATGTAATCTGCCTTATTTTTCGTCGCCTTCCAAATTAAGTGCCCTTCTGACTCAATCAACCAGCTTTCTGGCTAGTTGGTTATGCTGACGCAGTACGGCTGGCAGGTCAATTCCGGCCAGTTCTCCGTTACGCACCCTGACTTTACCGTTAATGATGCTGTAAGCGACCTGGCCGGGATTACAGAATACCAGCGCAGCAACGGGATCGTGCCCTGCCCCGGCAAGACCAATGCGATTGAGGTCAAAAATAGCCAAATCAGCCATCATGCCCGGCGCAATAGCGCCCACGTCATTGCGATTCAGCACTTTTGCTCCCCCCAGCGTCGCCAGTTCGAGTGCCTGACGCGCCGTCATCGCATCCGGGCCGAACCCCACGCGTTGCAGCAGCATGGCCTGACGTACTTCTGCCATCATATCTGCGCTGTCATTGGAGGCAGAACCATCCACCCCCAAACCGACATGTACTCCGGCATCGCACATGTGCCTTATCGGCGCAATGCCCGAGCCGAGACGCATGTTTGAGCACGGACAGTGCGCGATACCTGTCCCTGTACGCGCAAATAACTCAATACCGGGCTGATCCAGTTTGACGCAGTGTGCATGCCAGACATCCGGGCCTACCCAGCCGAGGTCTTCAACATACTGCGCGGGTGTCATGTTGAACTTTTCGCGGCTATATTGGATATCACTGTCATTCTCCGCCAGATGCGTATGCAGAGAGACGTTGAAGCTGCGTGCCAGTGCTGCGGACTGCTTCATCAGCTCACGGCTGACCGAGAACGGTGAACATGGCGCAACCACAATGCGTAGCATCGAGCCATAGCTGTCATCGTGATAGCGCTCAATCACCCGCTGCGTATCCTTCAGAATGGCTGCTTCACTCTCAACCAGCGAATCGGGCGGCAGGCCACCCTGGGATTAACCGACACTCATGCTGCCCCGGCTCGCATGGAAACGCATACCCATTATGGATGCAGCTTCAATGCTGTCGTCAAGCTTACAGCCATTAGGGTAAACATAGAGGTGGTCACTGGTGGTGGTGCAGCCGGAGAGGATCAACTCGGCCATTGAGATCTGCGTTGACACCTGAATCATCCCGGGCGTTAAATTCTGCCACAGTGGATAGAGGTGAGTCAGCCAGTTAAACAGTTCACCATTTTGCACCGCAGGAATAGCGCGGGTCAGGCTCTGGTACATATGGTGATGCGTATTGATCAGGCCTGGAATAACAATGTGTCCCTGGAGATCAATCACCTCGTCGGCGTTATCAGGTAATGAGTCTGCTTCTCCAACCGCAGCAATTTGATTTCCTTTTATCAAAATACTGGCGTGTCGTATTTCCTGACGGTCAGCATCCATGCAGACCACATAGTCGGCATTCTTCAGTAACAGCGTTCGTGTCATAAACTTGCCTGTGGGTTGTCAGTGGTTATGTGCTATCCGATATTAGCGGCAAGTTTTTGGCTGAGACAATAGCAGGCAGTGCAGTGACAGTTGCTGGGGTGACAGGTAGTGCGGTGAACGGTGAAAACGTTCAACGGTAGCC
This sequence comes from Pantoea sp. ANP04, assembly GCF_041982285.1. NCBI lineage: Bacteria > Pseudomonadati > Pseudomonadota > Gammaproteobacteria > Enterobacterales > Erwiniaceae > Pantoea > Pantoea sp. ANP04. Next base: position 20,882 of record NZ_JAUTYS010000022.1, read on the forward strand.
GACACAATCAATCATGACTCTCCATTTTCAAGACTCATCACTTCCCTGGCGATGATAAACCGCTCGCTCCCGTGTGGCATTTTCAGGTCGCATTGACTGATGAACCGCAGGACCCACGGGCTGCCCGTTAAATTTGTGAACGCTCTCAGACTTGTACAACCACTGGCATGAATGGAACAGGCCAGATACCAGGCAAAAAAAAACCCCCTGCCGAAGCAGAGGGTTTCTCAGAAAAAACAATTCTTATTACAGAACCGCTTTCTCGATTACGCGAACCAGGGTCCAGGATTTAGTCTTGGACAGTGGACGGCATTCGCGGATTTCTACCACGTCACCAATTCCACATTCATTGTTCTCGTCATGGATGTGCAGCTTAGTCGTACGTTTGATGAATTTGCCGTAGATCGGGTGTTTCACAAAACGTTCGATAGCAACAACTGCAGATTTCTGCATTTTGTCACTTACTACACGACCCTGCAGAGTACGGATTTTATCGGTCATTACGAACCCGCCTTCTCAGTCAGTAAAGTCTTAACGCGTGCAACATCACGGCGCACCTGTTTCAGCAGATGGGTCTGCTGCAGTTGGCCAGATGCTGCCTGCATGCGCAGGTTAAATTGCTCACGCAGCAGATTAAGCAGCTCAGTGTTCAGCTCTTCAACGCTTTTTTCACGCAGCTCTGTTGCTTTCATTACATCACCGTCTTAGTTACAAAGGTGGTTTTGATAGGCAGTTTTGCTGCTGCCAGCTTGAATGCTTCACGGGCCAGCTCTTCTGGTACGCCGTCCATTTCATACAGGACTTTACCAGGCTGGATCAGGGCAACCCAATACTCTACGTTACCCTTACCTTTACCCATACGCACTTCCAGCGGCTTCTCGGTGATCGGTTTGTCCGGGAATACTCGGATCCAGATCTTACCTTGACGCTTAACTGCACGGGTCATAGCACGACGTGCTGCTTCGATCTGACGAGCAGTCAGACGACCACGGCCAACAGCTTTCAGACCGAAAGTACCGAAGCTGACATCCGTACCCGCAGCCAGACCGCGGTTACGGCCTTTGTGCACCTTACGGAATTTCGTACGCTTTGGTTGTAACATCAGCGACTCTCCTTACTTACGGCCTTTACGCTGCTGCTTTTTAGGTTGAGCAGCCGGTTCCGGTTGTTCAACAGCAGCCATACCACCCAGGATCTCACCTTTGAAGATCCATACCTTAACGCCGATTACACCATAAGTGGTGTGCGCTTCAGAGGTGTTGTAGTCAATGTCAGCACGCAGTGTGTGCAATGGCACGCGACCTTCACGATACCATTCGGTACGTGCGATCTCGGCGCCACCCAGACGGCCGCTAACTTCGACTTTAATACCCTTCGCGCCAAGACGCATGGCGTTCTGAACCGCACGCTTCATAGCACGACGGAACATCACACGACGCTCCAGCTGTGAAGTGATGCTGTCAGCTACCAGTTTCGCGTCCAGTTCCGGCTTGCGGACTTCGGCGATATTAATCTGTGCAGGAACGCCAGCGATTTTCGCGACGACCGTGCGCAGTTTTTCTACATCTTCGCCTTTCTTACCGATGACGATGCCCGGACGAGCGGTGTGAATAGTCACACGGATGCTCTTCGCAGGACGCTCGATAACGATACGAGAGACAGATGCTTTAGCCAGTTCCTTAGTCAGGAACTGACGTACTTTAAAATCGCTGTCCAGGTTGTCAGCGAATTCATTGGTGTTCGCAAACCAGGTAGAGTTCCATGGTTTTACAATACCCAGGCGAATACCATTAGGATGTACTTTCTGACCCATTGCTAGTCTCCAGAGTCTCAGCGATCGGACACAACCACAGTAATGTGGCTGGTGCGCTTCAGGATGCGATCTGCACGACCTTTGGCACGCGGCATAATGCGTTTCATGGTCGGACCTTCATCAACGAAAATTTTCGTGATTTTCAGATCGTCGATATCAGCGCCATCGTTGTGTTCGGCGTTAGCAATGGCAGATTCCAGAACTTTTTTGACCAGTACAGCCGCTTTCTTATTGGTGTAGGTCAAAATGTCCAGTGCCTGCGACACTTTCTTACCGCGAATCAGGTCAGCAACAAGGCGAACCTTCTGAGCAGAAGAACGAGCGTGGCGATGTTGAGCTAAAGTTTCCATCTCTTCCTCCTACTTATTTCTTCTTGGCTTTTTTATCAGCCGCGTGACCGCGATAAGTACGTGTCGGCGCGAATTCACCCAGTTTGTGACCAACCATTTCGTCGGAAACAAAGACAGGAACGTGCTGACGACCATTATGGACAGCGATGGTCAAACCGATCATGTTAGGAAAGATCGTTGAACGACGGGACCAAGTGCGCAAAGGCTTCTTGTCACCGCTTTCCACCGCTTTCTCTACCTTCTTCAGCAAGTGCAGGTCAATAAAAGGACCTTTCTTGAGAGAACGTGGCATGGCTTATCCTCTAATATTATTTGCTACGGCGACGTACGATAAACTTATCGGTACGCTTGTTGCTACGGGTCTTCTTACCTTTGGTCTGAACGCCCCACGGAGTTACCGGGTGCTTACCAAAGTTACGACCTTCACCACCACCGTGCGGGTGATCAACTGGGTTCATCGCGGTACCACGAACGGTCGGACGAACACCACGCCAACGGGCTGCACCGGCTTTACCCAGAACGCGAAGCATGTGCTCAGCGTTGCCGACTTCGCCCAGTGTTGCGCGGCAGTCAGACTCGACTTTACGCATTTCACCTGAACGCAGACGCAGGGTAACGTAAGAACCTTCACGAGCAACGATCTGCACGTAAGCACCAGCTGAGCGAGCAATCTGACCGCCTTTGCCTGGTTTCATTTCTACGTTATGCACGGTTGAACCCACCGGGATGTTACGCATCGGCAGAGTGTTACCTGCTTTGATCGCAGCATCAACGCCAGATTGAATCTGGTCGCCGGCTTTCAGGCCTTTAGGGGCCAGGATGTAACGGCGCTCGCCGTCTTTGTACAGAACCAGTGCGATGTTCGCAGAGCGGTTCGGATCGTACTCAAGACGTTCAACAACTGCCGGGATACCATCTTTGTTGCGTTTGAAGTCAACAATACGGTAAGCCTGCTTGTGACCACCACCGATATGACGGGTAGTGATACGACCATTGTTGTTACGGCCACCGGATTTGCTGTTTTTTTCTACCAGCGGGGCGAATGGTTTGCCCTTGTGCAGCTCCGCGTTTACCACTTTAACTACATGGCGACGACCCGGAGATGTCGGTTTACATTTAACAACTGCCATTGTCTTTCTCCTCCGACTTACTCAGCGCCGCCAGCGAAGTCCAGATTCTGGCCTTCTTTCAGGGTGACGTAAGCTTTTTTCCAGTCGCTACGACGACCGATACGCTGTCCTTGACGCTTAACTTTGCCCTTAACTACCAGGGTGTTTACGTCTTTAACTTCTACTTCGAACAGTTTCTCAACAGCAGCAACGATCTCTGCTTTGGTCGCGTCATTAGCAACTTTGAGAACGATGGTATTGGTTTTTTCCATCGCGCTAGATGCTTTTTCAGATACGTGCGGCGCGCGCAGTACTTTCAGCAGACGTTCTTCACGGATCATGCCAGCATCTCCTCAACTTGCTTAACTGCATCAGCAGTCATAACGACTTTGTCGAAGGCGATCAGGCTAACTGGGTCGATACCGGATGCATCACGCACGTCAACCTTGTACAGGTTACGCGCAGCCAGGAACAGATTCTCATCCAGTTCACCGGTGATGATCAGCACGTCTTCCAGAGCCATGTCTTTCAGTTTCTGTACCAGCAGCTTGGTTTTCGGTGCTTCTACAGCAAATGATTCGACAACGATCAGACGATCTTGACGTACCAGTTCGGACAGGATGCTTTTCAGCGCGCCGCGGTACATCTTTTTGTTAACTTTTTGACTGTGGTCCTGTGGCTTCGCAGCAAAGGTCACACCACCTGAACGCCAGATTGGGCTCTTTACAGAACCTGCACGCGCACGGCCGGTGCCTTTTTGACGCCATGGCTTTTTGCCTGAACCAGTTACTTCGGCGCGAGTTTTCTGCGCACGAGTACCCTGGCGGGCGCCAGATGCGTAAGCAACAACAACCTGGTGAACCAGCGCTTCGTTGAAATCACGACCGAAGGTAGTTTCGGAAACAGTCAGCGCGCTCTGCGCGTCTTTCAATACTAATTCCATTGCTATCCCCTTACGCCTTCACAGCTGGTTTAACGATCAGGTCGCTACCGGTAGCACCGGGAACTGCACCTTTAACCAGCAGCAGGTTGCGCTCAGCGTCAACACGTACCACGTCCAGACTCTGAACGGTTACGCGCTCATTACCCAGCTGACCTGCCATTTTCTTGCCTTTGAACACTTTGCCCGGAGTCTGGTTCTGACCGATTGAACCCGGAACGCGGTGAGACAAGGAGTTACCGTGAGTAGCGTCCTGGGTACGGAAGTTCCAGCGCTTAACGGTACCGGCGAAACCTTTACCTTTAGAGGTACCGGTTACGTCAACTTTTTTAACTTCAGCGAAAATTTCAACGCTGATGCTCTGACCTACAGAGTATTCTTCACCTTCAGCGGTGCGGAATTCCCACAGGCCACGGCCAGCTTCAACGCCAGCTTTAGCAAAATGACCAGCTTCAGGTTTGGTCACACGGTTTGCTTTTTTAGCACCGGTGGTAACCTGAATTGCCTGGTAACCATCGTTTTCCAGGCCTTTGACCTGAGTAACGCGGTTCGCTTCAACTTCGATTACGGTGACGGGGATAGAAACGCCATCTTCAGTGAAGATGCGGGTCATGCCCACTTTTTTACCGACTAAACCAATCATTGTTTCAACCTCTCAATCGCTCGATGACCTGATTAACCCAGGCTGATCTGCACGTCAACACCGGCAGCCAGATCCAGACGCATCAGAGCATCAACGGTTTTTTCAGTTGGCTCAACGATGTCTACCAGACGCTTGTGAGTGCGGATTTCGTACTGATCACGCGCATCTTTGTTAACGTGCGGAGAGATCAGAACAGTAAAACGCTCTTTGCGGGTTGGCAGCGGGATTGGACCACGAACCTGCGCACCAGTGCGCTTGGCGGTCTCAACGATTTCCGCGGTTGATTGATCGATCAGACGATGATCAAACGCTTTAAGACGGATACGGATTCTTTGGTTCTGCATGAGACCAGAGCTCCAAACTTTTTATAGACGAAAAAAATTACTACTCGAGCCCATTACGATTGATGGGAGAGTGTAATCGTTCAGCATATAACTCCACAATTGGGAGTATTGTCAGGCGGCCTAAAATTCAGCCGTCTGCGATTCTGCTCGAATCGCGCCTGCAATATCTGCAGGCCCGCGCATTATACGTAAATCTGTTCAGGAAGCAACCCGTGTTGCGCTTTTCCCTGCTAAATAGTGGCCGACGTGTGAGGCGCGCGTCGCAGTGAACTGCTTTAAGGCTGATAAATCATGGATTCAATTGTGAGCACATTTCCGGGGTTCCTCATTCGCAGATGACACAGAACAGCAAGCCGGTGAGAGTGTTCGTCACCTTTTACCTGGAGCATAACCATGTCCCTGCCCTTTATTACTCAAATCGCTGTTCTGGCTGGCGGAGGTGCATTAGGAAGCTTTCTGTCTCTGGCCTGTGCGCGCTTCTCTCCTGCCCTCCCTCCTGACCAGTGGTTTGCCTCACTCTGCTTCCCCGGGTCACGGTGCACCCATTGTCAGCAGCGCCTGCTATGGCGCGATAAACTGCCTCTGGTCAGCTGGCCAGTCTTAAAAGGACGGTGTCGTTTCTGCAATCAGCTATTCAGCGAATCGAGCTTTGTCATGGAATGTCTGACTGCAATGCTCTGTCTGCTGGTGCTACAAAGCTTTACCCATTCTGCAGACGCGATTTTTATTATTGCGGCCTCTGGCCTGTTGCTACTGGTGGCGGCTATTGATTGTCGCCACTACTGTATACCCGACCCGCTGAGCTATCTGCTGCTCTGGCTGGGATTACTGCACGCCTCACTAACCGGAAATGAAACAGCGGCGATATGGGGCGCCCTGACTGGATACTGTGCGTTGTGGCTGCTTGCCTGGGGCTATCGGCTGGTAAGGGGGTTTGAAGGATTAGGCTATGGCGATATCAAGCTTTTTGCAGCGCTAGGTGCCTGCTGTGGCTGGCAGGCATTACCCTGGATTGCGCTGGGTGCTACAGTTCTGGCGTTAGCGACCATCGTGATGTTGCAACGACGGGGCGTAGTCCAGATGGACAGCCCGCTACCCTTTGGGCCGTTCCTGGCCATTGCGGGCTGGGTGATGCTTGTACTTCAGGCGCGGTTCACTCTTCTTTGATTTGAGCCTGCAAATAGTTCTGGATGCCCATCCTCTGGATGAGCTCAAGCTCCGTCTCAATCCAGTCGATGTGGTGTTCTTCATCCGCCAGGATTTCAATCATCATGTCACGGCTGACGTAATCATGAACTTTATCAGCATAGGAGATCGCTTCACGAAGATCTTTAGCGCCTTCCAGCTCCAGATTCAGGTCTGAACTCAGCATCTCCTCAACGTCTTCTCCAATACGCAGACGTCCCAGATCCTGAAGATTTGGAATGCCTTCAAGAAAAAGAATGCGCTCAATATATTTGTCAGCATGCTTCATCTCATCGATTGATTCGTGATACTCCACATCATTGAGGCGCATCAGTCCCCAGTTTTTAAACATGCGTGCATGCAGAAAGTACTGGTTGATAGCAACCAGTTCATTTCCAAGCAGTTTATTGAGATGACTAATAACTTTGATATCACCCTTCATTGTTAACCCTCCGCGTCTGATTTATTAGAGCGTAGATGCGGTTAAAAAGAAGTCAAAAAAGCGTGACAGATATTGTGGGTATTCACACACCGATGTTCGTCAGGCTATCTCTTTATAGAGTGGCGGATTTTGCATCTCTTCATCCAGGATTTCACGCGCAGCACGAACGCATTTGCCGCATTGTTTGCCTACTGGCACAAACTGACGCAGTTGCTGGATAGACTCAGGCTGATAGCGACGCACGACTTCACGAAGGGTTTTATCACTGATGGCATTACAAAGGCAGACGTACATTGATTCATCACTCTGGTACATTTTCTATACACAGTGTAAATGCGAATAGTTTTTATTTCAAACCCACCCTTTGCAGGGTTATGGCTTATTCAGAGCAAAAAAAAAGAGCACCGAAGTGCTCTTTTATCTGTGTTGCAGTGGCCGTTTGCACGACTACAGCAGATATAACAATTAAGCGATAACTTTAGCAACAACACCCGCGCCAACGGTACGGCCGCCTTCGCGGATTGCGAAGCGCAGACCTTCGTCCATTGCGATTGGGTGGATCAGGGTAACAACCATTTTGATGTTGTC
>NZ_JAUTYS010000023.1:0-25835 GCF_041982285.1 Pantoea sp. ANP04
TCTATTTCAGAAGTTTTTCTCCGGCGGCGCAGTCTCCTGTGCCTCTCAACCCGCTTCCCGTTGCCGGTGTTCCGTGTTGATGGATGCGCATTATAGGGAGTTGTCGGAGAGTCGCAACCCATAAATTGCATAAAAGAGAGCGTTCGCTGCATTCCACAGCAAAAGCCGCTGTTATACGCAGTTACACACAATGTTATCCACACAGAGCGGGCTAAATGAATTTAGGCGAGCATCGCGCAAACGTTTTCGCTACAATGCCGGGCAATATTCCGGACACCCCTTTTCGGGGCGTTACCTGAGGTTTTTGATCTTTTCTTCCTATATAGAAGAGAAAGCCGCTATGAAGCCTGACGTAACGCTCTTATATACGCGAAACAAAGCCAAGGGATAAACCACCATGCAACAACCTCGTCCTGTACGCCGCGCATTGCTCAGTGTCTCTGACAAAGCCGGTATCCTCGAATTTGCTCAGGCGCTCTCAAGTCGCGGTGTCGAGCTGCTCTCCACAGGTGGAACAGCTCGCCTTCTGGCGGATGCGGGTCTGGCTGTCACTGAAGTCTCTGACTACACCGGCTTCCCGGAAATGATGGATGGACGCGTCAAAACCCTGCATCCGAAAGTGCATGGCGGCATTTTAGGTCGTCGCGGCCAGGATGATGCCATCATGGCGCAGCACGACATAAGCCCAATCGACATGGTGGTCGTTAACCTCTATCCCTTTGCACAGACTGTCGCCCGTGAAGGATGTTCACTGGAAGATGCCGTGGAAAATATCGACATCGGTGGCCCAACCATGGTGCGCTCTGCTGCAAAGAACCATAAAGATGTCGCCATTGTGGTCAGCAGCGGCGACTACGATGCCATCATTGCTGAAATGGACGCTCATGAGAACGCACTGACGCTTGAGACCCGTTTCGATCTGGCAATCAAAGCCTTCGAACACACCGCCGCTTATGACAGCATGATCGCTAACTACTTCGGCACCCTGGTGCCCGCCTATCACGGTGAACGCAATCAGCCCGCTGGCCGTTTCCCGCGTACCCTGAATCTGAACTTCATTAAGAAGCAGGACATGCGTTACGGCGAAAACAGCCATCAGGATGCAGCCTTCTATATAGAAGAGAATATCAGTGAAGCCTCAGTGGCCACTGCGCAGCAGGTTCAGGGCAAGGCACTCTCCTATAACAATATTGCTGACACCGATGCTGCACTCGAGTGTGTCAAAGAGTTCAGTGAACCCGCCTGCGTCATCGTCAAGCATGCAAACCCTTGTGGTGTCGCAACCGGTGATGATCTGCTGGCAGCCTATGAGCGGGCTTATCAGACCGACCCAACTTCCGCGTTCGGCGGCATCATCGCCTTTAACCGCGAGCTGGATGAAGCGACGGCTCAGGCGATTATCAGCCGCCAGTTTGTTGAGGTGATCATCGCACCCGCCGTTTCCGAAGCCGCGCTGAAAATTACCGCGGCTAAACAGAATGTCCGTGTGCTGATCTGTGGTCAGTGGCAAAACCGTACTGCCGCACTGGATTTCAAACGCGTCAATGGTGGCCTGCTGGTCCAGGATCGCGATCTCGGTATGGTGGATGCCAGCCAGTTGCGCGTGGTCAGCAAACGCCAGCCAACCGAACAGGAGCTGCGTGATGCGCTGTTCTGCTGGAAAGTGGCGAAGTTTGTTAAGTCCAATGCCATTGTTTATGCGCGCGACAACATGACAATTGGTATAGGTGCCGGGCAGATGAGCCGCGTCTACTCCGCTAAAATTGCAGGTATCAAAGCAGCCGATGAAGGTCTGGAAGTCAAAGGATCCGCCATGGCGTCAGATGCTTTCTTCCCGTTCCGTGATGGAATTGATGCTGCAGCGGCGTCCGGCGTGAGCTGTGTTATCCAGCCTGGCGGCTCCATCCGTGATGAAGAAGTGATTGCGGCGGCTGATGAGCACGGCATTGCCATGATCTTCACCGACATGCGCCACTTCCGCCATTAATTGTTCTGGAGAGTAACAGATGAAAATTTTAGTAATCGGTAATGGCGGACGTGAACATGCTCTGGCCTGGAAAGCGGCTCAGTCGCCGTTAGCGGAAACGGTGTTTGTCGCGCCGGGTAACGCGGGCACCGCATTAGAGCCTGCGCTTCAGAATATTGCGATCAGTGCGACAGATGTTCCCGCCCTGCTGGAATTTGCCCAGCGCGAAAAGATCGATCTGACGATTGTCGGACCTGAAGCGCCGCTGGTGATCGGCGTGGTCGATGCGTTCCGTAAGGCAGGCCTCGCTATCTTCGGTCCGACTCAGGCCGCTGCACAGCTGGAAGGTTCTAAAGCCTTCACCAAAGATTTCCTGTCACGTCATCAGATCCCGAGTGCCGAATACCAGAACTTCACCGAGGTTGAGCCCGCTCTCGCATATCTGCGCGAGAAAGGCGCGCCAATCGTTATAAAAGCCGACGGCCTGGCCGCAGGTAAAGGCGTGATTGTCGCGATGACGCTGCAGGAAGCGGAGGATGCGGTTCAGGATATGCTGGCCGGTAATGCCTTTGGTGATGCCGGACACCGCATTGTGATTGAAGAGTTTCTGGAGGGCGAAGAAGCCAGCTTCATCGTGATGGTGGACGGCGAGCATGTGCTGCCCATGGCCACCAGCCAGGATCACAAGCGTGTGGGTGATGGCGACACCGGTCCCAACACGGGCGGCATGGGTGCCTACTCCCCGGCGCCGGTGGTTACCGATGAGATCCACCAGCGCGTGATGGATCAGGTGATCTGGCCGACCGTGCGTGGCATGGCCGCTGAAGGCAACGTCTATACCGGTTTTCTTTATGCGGGCCTGATGATCGATCATACCGGGCAGCCGAAAGTGATCGAATTCAACTGCCGCTTTGGCGATCCGGAGACGCAGCCGATCATGCTGCGCCTGCAGTCGGATCTGGTCGATCTTTGCCGGGCTGCCTGTGACGGTAAGCTGGATCAGAAAACGTCACAATGGGATCCACGACCTGCGCTGGGTGTGGTGCTGGCAGCTGGCGGTTATCCGGGTGATTATGCGCAGGGCGACCAGATTCATGGCCTGCCACTGGAGGAAGTGGCTGACGGTAAGGTATTCCATGCCGGAACACGTCTGGAAGAAGATCGGGTGCTGACCAACGGTGGCCGCGTGCTGTGTGTCACCGCGCTGGGCGACGACGTAGCAGCCGCACAAAAGCGGGCTTACGAGCTGACAAAGCCGATCTCATGGCAGGGTAGCTTCTGTCGCCGCGACATTGGCTACCGCGCCATTAATCGTAAATAAGCACAGGGGGCACAGCGTGCCCCCTTTTCACTTCACATATCGTCTTCTGTCGGCTGCTGTGAGCAGTCATCCTGCTGACTGACCCGCAACAACTGTAGCCCTTCCGGCGCTTCAAGCCACGACACCATGAGCGGTGCCGATGCGCTCTGCTGCTGCTGTATCAGCAACTGCCGATCGTCAGCGTCAAAAGCGGGTCTGACCTGCTGGCCTTCACACGTCTCCAGTCGATCGCTTCCCAGCCAGTGTCCCTGCTTCAGAAACACCCTGCCGCTTAAAAGTGCATCGCTGAGGTTACGCATCCGCTCCGCATCAAACTTATAGAGCTCAATGGCATCCGGGCTGACCGCCTCACGCCGCCCTGCAAGCTGGCGCTGCATGAAGTTGAGACCACCCGCCTGATCAAAGCGCAGGGTCACATCGTCAGGCTGTTTGCCCTTTACCTGGCGCTGAATGCTGATCAACGATCCTTCTAGCCAGACGTAATCTGTCACTTCACCTTCACCGCCACTGAAGGGCGTATAGAGGGTGCGAATATGGACCGAATGATGATCGCTATTTTTGCGCCAGATACGGACAACACCACGATCGGCAAGATAGCCACTGGCAGAAAAAGGAGGAATATCCGGAGTTGAGCTGCAACCGAAAAGAATCAGGGAGAGAAACAGAATAGAAAAACGCTGAAACAGCGGGGTCATGATGGCTGGCCTCTTAAACAAAAGGGGCGAAACGCCCCCTGTTTTAAAGCTTAACCGCAGTGCGACGTCTTACTTAACGGCGTCTTTCAGCGCTTTACCAGACACGAATGCCGGTACATTTGCTGCAGCGATTTTGATCTCTTTGCCAGTCTGCGGGTTACGACCGGTACGCTCAGCGCGGTGGTTCACTTTAAAAGTACCAAAACCAACCAGTTGTACAGCATCACCATCTTTCAGAGACTCAGTGATCGCAGCCAGAGTAGATTCCAGCGCTGCCTTTGCCTGGGTTTTAGACAGGTCAGCTTTTTCTGCGATCACATCAATCAGTTGAGTCTTGTTCATAAGTTATCCTTAAAGTGTATTTATCGCTTGCTAAGCAACGAGTGCGAGGGAAAAGCCATATTCTGGCACTCTTCTGCCTGCACGCACCGATAGCCACAATTTTCAGCCCCCCAAATGTAGACCAGACAGGGGGCCAATGTGAAGCCTCCAGGCGCGCTAATTCGGGCCTGAAGTCACGTTTTATCGCCTTACTGCTGGAAATTTATACCGATGTTGCTAATTCCAGCTTCACGCAGATCAGATCGCAGACCTTTAATCAATTCAAGGTCGCGCTCTTCACACTCCGCCAGCAGGCGGAAAATCTCCCACTGAAGGTCCCACTCATCGATGATAGCCGGGTTTTCACGCAGCTCGTCATCGGTCATTTCGCGCCCAGCCTGGGTCATCTCCAGCATAGCGACAGTGGTAATTGACGTCTCGCTGACTTCAATTGCATGTTCAAGCGTTTCACCGCTCAGCTGCGCATGCACGACTTCGCTTAGTGCCACACAGGCATCAATAGCCGGGTAAACGCCGTAAACGTCAAACGCATCGCCATCCGGAATGGCAGCTTCGAGCTTTTCCAGCTGGCTGTCGAAGTTAATCTTCGCATCTTTGACCGTCAGGTTTTCCCAGATCAGATCAAGAATGCGGCGATATAGCGCCGGATCGGCAAATTCAGTCTGCTCGCAGAACGCCCGATAGTTGGGATACATGCGCTCGCACAGGCAGGCCATAAACGTAAGGTGCTGCCAGCTTTCCAGCTTCGCCAGACGCAGATGAACGGGATTTTGTAACATAAAGGTGGCTCTTATTCGTTTCGCTGGCCGCAGTGTAACTGCAAAACCGCAGCACAAACAGTGTTAAAGCGCGTTTTGCCAGCGCTGGAAAGCGGTTCTGTTCGAGGCAACCGCATCGGCCCAGCGGGTCGGTTCCGGCAACCGGTAACCGCGCGTACAGTTTTCGACCCACTGCAGCGCAGTATTCAGGCTGACGCGATGACCCGTGGCGACAAACAACGGATTACAACGCAGCTTGCTGCGCCATACCCAGCCAATTTGCTCACCTTTGTCGATCAGCGGCTGCCGGCTGCCGGGCTGCGCGTCCAGATCGTCAAAACGACCGCACAAACGGCTTTTCGCAACGCCAATCGTCGGCACATCCACCAGCAGGCCAAAATGCGATGCGACGCCCAGTCGTCTTGGATGCGAAATACCGTGCCCATCCACAAACAGCAGGTCCGGCTTTTGTTCCAGCATCTGCCAGGCGGCCATCAGTGCCGGATACTCGCGGAATGAGAGAAAGCCCGGAATGTAGGGCATGGTGGTCTCAACGCGCGCGATACGATGCTCCACCAGCGTTAGCGAGGGATACTCCAGTATCACCATCGCCGCCCGCGTTACGGTGCCTTCCTGCTCAAATCCAACGTCCGCCCCGCCGATAAAACGGGGCGGCAGCACATCAAAGTCATCCTCACGCACTACCTCAGCGGCGCGTTGTAACTGCTCAGCGCGGAGTGCGGCAATGTCCATAATTACTCCTGATGCCAGGGACGTGATAAACGATGCACCGCTTCAACAAAGACACCCGCATTTTCAGGTGGTACATCCTGATGAATGCCGTGACCCAGATTGAAGACATGCCCGGTACCCGAGCCAAAACGCTCCAGGATGCCGGCCACTTCCTGTTCAATACGCTCCGGTGCCGCATAGAGCATTGAAGGATCCATGTTGCCCTGCAGCGCAACTTTGTCGCCCACGCGACGGCGGGCGTCATCAATATCGGTGGTCCAGTCGAGACCCAGCGCATCACAACCGGTGGCTGCCATCGCTTCCAGCCACTGCCCGCCGCCTTTGGTGAAGAGCGTCACCGGCACGCGGCGACCGTCATTTTCACGGAGCAGGCCATCAACAATTTTATGCATGTAGTGAAGTGAGAACTCGCGATAATCACGACCGGTCAGCACGCCGCCCCAGGTATCAAACACCATGACAGACTGCGCACCGGCGCGGATCTGAGCATTGAGGTAGAGGATGACGCTGTCGGCCAGCTTATCCAGCATCGCGTGCAGCGTAGCCGGATCGGCATACATCATCTTTTTGATTTTGGTAAACGCCTTGCTGCTGCCACCTTCCACCATGTAGGTGGCCAGCGTCCATGGACTGCCTGAGAAGCCAATCAGCGGCAGATCGCCGTTCAGGTTCTTACGGATGGTGCGGACCGCATTCATCACGTAGCCCAGTTCCATTTCTGGATCGGGTACCGGTAAACGCTCAACGTCAGCGCGACAGGTCACAGGGTTAGAGAAACGCGGGCCTTCGCCGGTTTCAAAGTAGAGACCCAGTCCCATCGCATCAGGAATGGTCAGGATGTCACTGAAGAGGATAGCGGCATCCAGCGGATAACGGCGCAGCGGCTGCAGGGTGACTTCGCAGGCCAGCTCGGCGTTTTTGCATAGCGACATAAAGTCACCCGCCTGGGCGCGTGTCGCTTTGTACTCCGGCAAATAGCGACCGGCTTGTCGCATCATCCATACCGGCGTGACATCAACTGGCTGGCGTAACAGGGCACGCAAATAACGATCGTTCTTCAGTTCACTCATCTCAACACTCTCTCAATAACAGGCGTGTAGTGTAGCACTTTCACGCTTCGGCGCGGCACAGGGCGACAGTATCTTCAATCAGACGACGCGCCACGGTGCCGGGAGGTGGCAGCAACGGCAGGTCATCAAAACGGAACCAGGCCGCATCCAGCAGTTCTTTGCCGTCGTGTTGCAGATCGCCGCTGTCATACTCTGCCATAAATGCTGTCATCAGCGATTGCGGGAAGGGCCACGGCTGGGAGGTCACGTAACGGACATTTTTGACGCGGATATTGCTCTCTTCCATCACTTCACGGGCCACGGCCTGCTCCAGTGTCTCACCGACTTCGACAAACCCCGCCAGCACGGTATAGACCTTATTGCGATGGCGGGCATGGTTCGCCAGCAGGATTTCATCGCCGCGACGGATCGCCACAATGATGCAGGGTGCAATCTGCGGATAGTAACGCTCGCGGCAATGGCTGCAGAGACAGGCAAATTCATGTTTGCTGTGATGCATTTCATGGCCGCAATAGCCGCACCAGCGATGAGAACGGTAGAATTCCGCCAGCTGAACACCGCGACCCACCAGCTGAAACAGCGCTGCATCCTGATCGATTAGCTGACGGACTGAGAACATATCGGCAGAACGCGGTTCACAAATCAGCCAGACTTTTTCGCCCTGCCACTCACCGATGGTCCGGGCCTTACTGCCAGTTAAACCAAATTTTTCGGCGTTTCCGTGGGGTAAATCACCTTGTGGCAACCAAATTTTCTGTTCATGGCTGACAATCCACCATCCAGCGTCTACGCTTGAGATTTCGCATTGCATTTATTTCGTCATCCTTAGCGTCAAATCGCACGCTGAAGCCCTGATGTTAAGTGTGTAGATAAACAACTATAACTCACATGGAGTTAGATATGCTTAACCAGTTAGACGTCCTGGCTGAACGCGTAGGTGGCAGTAATGAACTGGTCGATTCGTGGCTTGAAGCCCGTCGTCAGCTACTGGTGACCTATTATCACCTGGTGGGTCTTAAACCTAATAAAGAGGCGCTGACGCGTCTGGATGAACAGGCGCTCGACAACTTCTGTCATGGCCTGGTCGATTATCTTTCTGCGGGTCACTTCAGTATCTATGAGCGTGTGATCAGTGAAATGAGTGGCGACAGCCCGATGATCGCTGCCGCGCAGATTTATCCCCCGCTGGAGGCCAATACGGAACGTCTGATGCAGCTCTATGACGGCCACCTTCAGCAGGCGATTGATGACGAAAACTGCATGACCTTCCAGCAGGCGTTGTCCGAAGTGGGCGAAGTGCTGGAAGCCCGGTTTACACTTGAAGATAAGCTGATTCAGCTGGCATGGGACAACAAGCTCGTCCCCCCGCCAGTGGCGAATGACAGCCAAATCGCCCGCCCGGCCTGATTATCGCCGTCGGGAAAGGGGTTGAGATTATCTTCCAGCCCTTTTATGCTAAACAGGTTCTGCGGAGCGCTTTCCAATGAACCTTTTTTATTTGTGCTTTGAAATTTAAGCTTTTTACGCCGGAGTCTGTTACAGGACGCCAGTGCAAAAAGTAGCTTCTTGTCGGAGTGCCCAGTTGGGCTGAGACCGTTAATTCGGGATCCGCGGAACCTGATCAGGTTAGAACCTGCGAAGGGAACAAGAGTAAATATTCTCTGTATGTCAGCACGCTTACGCTGTCTATACGGTTACTCCTTCCGAACTCCGGACAAGCATCGTTCCCTCTTAACAGGAAGATTGCTATGTCTGACCCAAAAATGACCCGTCGTGAACAGCGTGCCCAGGCGCAGGAATTTATCGATTCTCTGCAAAGCGGCAGTGCCTTTCCCCAGTCCCGTCGCATCTGGATTACCGGCAGCCGGGAGGATATTCGCGTACCCATGCGTGAAATTACCCTGAGCCCGACCCACACTGGCGGTAGCAAAGAACAGCCTCTCTATGAGCAAAATGAAGCGGTGCCGGTCTATGACACGGCAGGCGCTTATGGTGATCCCGCGGCAGAGATTGATGTGCATCGTGGCCTGGAAAAGCTGCGCGCGCGCTGGATTACTGAACGCGGCGACAGCGAACTTCTTGAACAGAACAGCTCAGGCTATACCCAACAGCGACTGGCTGACGAGGGGCTGGATCATCTGCGCTTCGATCACCTTCCGACACCGCGCCGTGCCCGTGCCGGGCGCCGCGTCACGCAGCTGCACTATGCCCGCCAGGGGATCATCACCCCGGAGATGGAGTTTATCGCTCTGCGCGAAAACATGGGGCGCGAGCGAATCCGCAGTGAGGTGCTGCTGCAACAGCATCCGGGTCACAGCTTTGGTGCGCATCTGCCCGCCCGCATCACCCCCGAGTTTGTGCGTCAGGAAGTTGCTGCCGGACGCGCTATCATCCCGGCGAATATCAATCACCCTGAATCAGAGCCCATGATCATAGGCCGCAACTTTCTGGTTAAGGTTAACGCCAACATCGGTAATTCGGCGGTGACCTCTTCCATTGAAGAAGAAGTGGAAAAGCTGGTCTGGTCAACTCGCTGGGGTGCCGATACGGTGATGGATCTCTCTACCGGTCGTTATATTCATGAAACGCGCGAATGGATTTTGCGCAACAGCCCGGTGCCTATTGGTACGGTGCCGATCTATCAGGCGCTGGAAAAAGTGAATGGCGTGGCGGAGGCGCTGAACTGGGAAATATTCCGGGACACGCTGCTTGAACAGGCGGAACAGGGCGTCGATTACTTCACTATCCACGCGGGCGTGCTACTGCGTTATGTCCCGATGACGGCGAAACGTCTGACCGGCATCGTCTCGCGGGGCGGATCGATCATGGCGAAGTGGTGCCTGTCCCATCATCAGGAGAGTTTCCTCTATCAGCACTTCCGTGAGATCTGTGAAATCTGTGCGGCGTACGATGTCTCCCTGTCGCTGGGCGATGGCCTGCGTCCGGGTTCGATTCAGGATGCCAACGATGAAGCGCAGTTTGCCGAACTGCGTACCCTGGGTGAACTGACCCGTATTGCCTGGGAATATGATGTTCAGGTAATGATTGAAGGTCCGGGCCACGTGCCGATGCATATGATCCGCCGCAACATGACGGAACAGCTCGAGCTGTGCGATGAAGCCCCCTTCTACACCCTCGGTCCGCTGACCACCGATATCGCGCCCGGCTATGACCATTTCACCTCGGGTATCGGTGCCGCCATGATTGGCTGGTTTGGTTGTGCGATGCTGTGTTATGTCACACCTAAAGAGCATCTGGGTCTGCCCAACAAAGAGGATGTGAAACAGGGATTGATCACCTACAAAATCGCGGCGCATGCCGCCGATCTGGCCAAAGGCCACCCCGCTGCGCAGATCCGTGATAACGCCATGTCCAAAGCGCGCTTTGAATTCCGCTGGGAAGATCAATTCAATCTGGCGCTGGATCCCCACACGGCGCGTGCTATGCATGACGAAACCCTGCCGCAGGAGTCAGGAAAGGTGGCTCATTTCTGCTCGATGTGTGGCCCTAAATTCTGCTCAATGAAAATTTCTCAGGAGGTGCGCGAGTTTGCAGCACGCCAGGATGCGCGTGCCGAGCCGGTTGAAGTGGGCATGGCGCAGATGTCAGACCGTTTTCGCAGCCACGGCGGTGAGCTTTATCACCCTGCCGATGCCATTAAGGAGGAGTAACGATGCCCGCATTCCCTGCTACCGCCCCGCGCCTGGGGCTTTATCCGGTGGTTGATAGCCCCGAGTGGATTGAACGCCTGCTGGAGATGGGCGTTCGCACGCTGCAGCTGCGCATTAAGGATCAGCCCGATGCGATCGCTGAGCCCGCTATTGCCCATGCGATTGCACTGGGAAAACGCTATGACGCACGCCTGTTTATCAATGACTACTGGCAGCTGGCAATTAAACATCAGGCTTATGGCATACATCTGGGGCAGGAGGATATGGATGTGGCTGATCTTGCCCGCATTCATCAGGCCGGATTGCGTCTGGGGCTCTCCACCCATGACGACGCGGAGCTGGATCGCGCGCTGGCAATCCAGCCCTCTTACATCGCACTTGGGCATATTTTCCCGACGCAGACTAAAGAGATGCCTTCTGCGCCGCAGGGCATTGAGCAGCTGAAGCGACATCTGGCACGCCTGACGCATATTCCCACTGTGGCGATTGGCGGTATCTCGATTGCGCGAGCACCTGAGGTACTGGCTACCGGCGTTGGAAGTATTGCGGTAGTGAGTGCGATTACTCAGGCAGATGACTGGCGTGAAGCAACCCGGACACTGATGGCGCTGGCAGAACCTGGTCATTAAGGATTTGTGGAAGCTGTGCCACATAGCCGCTGCAAAACAGGTAATGCCCGCATTCTTCCAGGAAAGCAGCGCGCAAACGTGAGGGTTGCCGCTGGCGTGCTGTGAGCCAAAACCTTAACGTGGCATCCGTCAGGTTAAGGTTAACTGACCAGGGCCGGTTCCCTCCTCTTGCCGGCCCTGCTTCTTCTTTCCTCTATACGATAGCAGAGGCTGAAGTCTGCGGCTCATGCTGGCACGAGAGCATAGCGCGTTCGACGGCCGCACCCACCCGCGCCAGCGCCTGTTCAGTTTGCTCGTTTATTGGCAGCCCGTAGTTTAAGCGCAGGCAGTTGCGATATTTGCCCGAGGCCGAAAAGAGTGAGCCTGCGGCAATCTGAATTTTTGACTCGCGCAGTTCCCGGTTAAGCAGGACCGCATCAAATGCTTCCGGGAGTTCAATCCACATCAGAAAACCGCCCTGAGGGCGGGAAACGCAGATGCCGCAGGGAAAGTAGTGGCGCACCCAGCAGCTAAAGGTTTCATAGTTACGATGATAGATTTGCCGCATCCGCCGTAGATGCAGCTGATAATGGCCCTGGCGGATAAACTCCGCAACCGCATGCTGAGGCTGCGTGGCGGTGGAGCCTGTGACGATATATTTCATGTGCAGCACGCGGTCGCGATAGCGTCCTGGTGCAACCCAGCCGACACGTAAACCGGGCGCCAGCGTTTTAGAAAAAGAGCTGCACAGCAGAACCCGGCCATCGAGATCCAGCGCTTTAATAGTAGGTGGGCGCGGGTATTCCCAGGCTAACTCACCATAAACATCATCTTCGATTACCGCCGCATCAAACCGCTGCGCCAGCGCCAGCAATGCCCGCTTACGCTGTTCAGGCATGATGAATCCCAGAGGATTATTGCAGTTCGGCACAACAACGACTGCTTTAATCGGCCATTGATCAAAGGCCAGTTCCAGCGCTTCCAGACTGATGCCGGTGACCGCATCTGTTGGGATCTCAATGGCACGAATGCCAAAGCCGCGCAGGGTTTGCATGATGCCGTGAAACGACGGTGACTCAACGGCAATGATATCGCCCGGCTCGCAGACAGCCCGAACGGCGACCGATAACGCCTCATGGCAGCCGGTGGTAATAACAATGTCATCGGCGGTGAGCTGGCAGCCGCTGTCTATTGCCAGCCGTGCAACCTGTTGTCGCAGCGCGAGAACACCATAGAGGTTGTCATAATTCAGCAGCGCCATGTCCTGCTTCTGCGCCTGACGGCTGAATGCTTTCCACAGCGGCTTAAGCGTCGGCTGAGTCACATCCGGCATGCCACTGCCCAGCTGCAACACATCATCCTCCAGTCGGCTGTTAATCAGCTCCAGCACCGCATCCCACTGCGTCACCTCAACCGGCCGCTGTGCAGGACGGGTCAGCGCAGGCATCGGGGGTGTTGCTTTGCGCGAGGCGACAAAATAGCCGGAGCGAGACTGCGGCGTGATCATCTGCTTCTCTTCCAGCAGATGATAAGCCTGCTGTACGGTGCTGATACTGACGCCATGTTCGGCACTCAGACTGCGTACCGAAGGCAGGCGCTCACCACTGCGATATAAACCCTGTTCAATGCGCTGAGCCAGCAGTGTGGCCAGATGTTCATATCGCGTCATTGTATTTCCTCTGTCTCAGATGATGAGCATTAACCAGTACAGTTATGCTTCTTTTTTACCATTCAGATCACGACAACCGCAATCTGTATGTTAAAAAAAGGTGATTTTTGCGTCTGTATCATACAGAGCGATGCGATGAAAATGGTCATCAGATACTTCACTGAGGGCACTATCATGGGATACGACGAGAATCGCGCAGCTAAACCCTTTACAGGCACACCTTACCAGCTGGTTCGTTTCGTGTGGCGTAGTTATAAACGCTGGCAACTACGGCGTGAAACCCGCGTCATCCTGTCGAAACTGAGTGACAGTCAGTTGAAAGACATTGGTCTCAGGCGCAACGACTGGAATGCCTGAATGACAGACAAAAAAAACCCTGCCGAGGCAGGGTTTTTATCAGGCAAAGAACGATTAATCGTTTTTGTTGCCGCCGAGACCGGCGTTCAACAGTTCAGCCAGGCTGGCTGAGGCTTCATCCGCAGTAACCTGCGGTGCAACCGGCACTTCACCTGCCGCTTTACGGCGCATACGATCCTGATGGTACGCATAACCGGTACCGGCCGGAATCAGACGACCCACGATGACGTTCTCTTTCAGGCCGCGCAGTTCGTCGCGCTTGCCTGCAACTGCTGCTTCGGTCAGGACACGTGTCGTCTCCTGGAACGATGCTGCAGAGATGAACGATTCGGTAGCCAGTGACGCTTTGGTAATACCCAACAGGTCACGCATGAAGGTTGCGCCAACTTTTCCGTTCGCTTCCAGATCACGGTTAGAGATCTTGATGCGAGAGAATTCAGCCTGCTCACCTTCCAGGAAGTCTGCACTTCCTGCGCTCACGATGGTTGCTTTACGCAGCATCTGACGAACGATGACTTCGATGTGCTTATCGTTAATCTTAACGCCCTGCAGACGGTAAACTTCCTGCACTTCGTTAGTGATGTAACGGGTCACCGCATGCACGCCACGCAAGCGCAGGATGTCATGTGGAGACTCTGGGCCATCGGAAACCACGTCACCGCGCTCAACACGTTCACCTTCGAACACGTTCAGCTGACGCCATTTCGGAATCATCTCTTCGTACGGCTCGCTACCATCCAGCGGGGTAATGACCAGACGACGCTTACCTTTGGTCTCTTTACCGAAGGAGATGATGCCGCTGATCTCCGCCAGAATCGCGGGCTCTTTCGGACGACGCGCTTCGAACAGGTCAGCAACGCGTGGCAGACCACCGGTGATATCTTTGGTACCGCCAGATTCCTGCGGAACACGCGCTAACGTGTCACCGGCACTGATCTTAACGCCATCTTCCAGCTGAACAATCGCTTTACCTGGCAGGAAGTACTGAGCCGGCATATCGGTGCCCGGGATCAGAACGTCGTTGCCGTTGGCATCAACAATTTTCAGCGCAGGACGCAGATCTTTACCGCCCGCAGTACGTTCAGCACTGTCCAGAACCACCAGCGAAGAGAGACCGGTTAAGTCATCTGTCTGACGGGTAATGGTCTGGCCATCAACCATGTCAGTGAAGCGAATGAAACCGCCCACTTCGGTGATGACTGGCATGGTATGCGGATCCCAGTTTGCAACGGTTTCGCCCGCGGCAACCTGCTCACCATCACCTTTCGCCATGGTAGAACCATAAGGAACTTTATAGCTCTCTTTGGTACGACCAAATTCGTCGATCATTTTCAGTTCAACGTTACGCGAGGTGATCACCAGCTTGCCTGCCGAGTTCGTTACGGACTTGGCGTTGGTCAGCTTGATGGTACCTTTGTTCTTCACCTGAATGCTGGATTCAGCAGCCGCACGTGATGCCGCACCACCGATGTGGAACGTACGCATCGTCAGCTGTGTACCTGGCTCACCGATGGACTGTGCTGCGATAACACCGATCGCTTCACCTTTGTTGATGATGTGACCACGTGCCAGGTCGCGACCGTAGCAATGCGCACACACACCAAAGTCGGTTTCACAACCTACAACAGAGCGGACTTTCAGGCTGTCAACTGAGTTCAGTTCCAGCACGTCACACCAGTGCTCATCGAGCAGCGTGTTGCGTGGGACCAGAATGTCAGCAGTGCCCGGCTTCAGAACGTCTTCTGCCGTCACACGACCCAGTACACGTTCACGCAGTGGCTCTTTAACGTCGCCACCTTCGATGACAGGCGTCATCATGATGCCTTCGTGTGTACCACAGTCATCTTCGGTAACAACCAGATCCTGTGCAACGTCAACCAGACGACGCGTCAGATAACCGGAGTTCGCCGTTTTCAGTGCGGTATCCGCCAGACCTTTACGTGCACCGTGGGTTGAGATGAAGTACTGAAGTACGTTCAAACCCTCACGGAAGTTCGCCGTGATTGGTGTTTCGATGATGGAACCATCTGGTTTCGCCATCAGACCACGCATACCGGCCAGCTGACGAATCTGTGCAGCAGAACCACGCGCACCGGAGTCGGCCATCATAAAGATGCTGTTAAAGGAAACCTGTCGCTCTTCTGCACCGTCGCGGTTAATCACAACTTCGGTAGAGAGGTTTTCCATCATCGCCTTGGCAACACGTTCGTTGGCTGCTGCCCAGATATCGATGACTTTGTTGTAACGTTCGCCTGCGGTTACCAGACCAGACTGGAACTGTTCCTGAATTTCAGCCACTTCCGCTTCCGCTTCGGTGATGATTTCCACTTTCTTCTCTGGAATAACCATATCATCGATACCGACTGACGCGCCTGAACGGGCAGCGTAAGCGAAACCGGTGTACATGGTCTGGTCAGCAAAGATAACCGTCGGCTTCAGACCCAGAATGCGGTAACAAGTGTTAAGCATTTTGGAGATAGCTTTTTTGCCCAGCGCCTGGTTAACGATAGAGAACGGCAGACCTTTCGGCACGATCATCCACAGGATGGCACGGCCAATCGTTGTATCGATGATGCTGATTTTAGCAACCCACTCATCCTGCTCGTTTTTCTCGTGTTCAGTGATACGCACTTTAACGCGAGCATGCAGAGAGGCCAGGCCAGCGCGATAAACACGCTCAGCTTCTTTCGGGCCAGTCAGCACCATGCCTTCGCCTTTAGCGTTAACACAGTCACGGGTCATGTAATACAGACCCAGTACAACGTCCTGAGAAGGAACGATGATTGGCTCGCCGTTCGCAGGTGACAGGATGTTGTTAGTCGACATCATCAGCGCACGCGCTTCCAGCTGGGCTTCCAGCGTCAGCGGTACGTGAACAGCCATCTGGTCACCATCGAAGTCGGCGTTATAGGCCGCACAAACCAGCGGGTGCAGCTGGATTGCTTTACCTTCGATCAGAACCGGTTCAAAGGCCTGAATACCCAGACGGTGCAGCGTAGGCGCACGGTTCAGAAGAACCGGGTGCTCACGGATCACTTCGTCGAGGATATCCCAGACAACCGCTTCTTCGCGCTCAACCATTTTCTTCGCGGCTTTGATGGTGGTGGCCAGGCCACGCAGTTCCAGCTTGCCGTAAATGAACGGTTTGAACAGTTCGAGTGCCATTTTCTTAGGCAGACCGCACTGATGCAGACGCAGGTATGGACCAACGGTGATAACCGAACGACCAGAATAGTCGACACGTTTACCCAGCAGGTTCTGACGGAAACGACCCTGCTTACCTTTGATCATGTCAGCCAGCGATTTCAGCGGACGCTTGTTGGAACCGGTGATCGCACGACCGCGACGACCGTTGTCCAGCAGTGCATCGACCGCTTCCTGCAACATACGCTTTTCGTTGCGTACGATGATATCTGGCGCAGCCAGATCCAGCAGGCGCTTCAGACGGTTGTTACGGTTGATCACGCGACGATAAAGATCGTTCAGATCCGACGTTGCGAAACGGCCACCATCCAGCGGTACCAGCGGACGCAGATCCGGTGGCAGAACAGGCAGCACGGTCAGGATCATCCACTCTGGCTTGTTACCAGACTGTACGAACGCTTCCAGCAGCTTGATACGCTTGGTCAGCTTTTTACGTTTGGTTTCGGAGTTGGTTTCGTTCAGCTCTTCACGCAGCTGCTCGCACTCCTGCTCCAGATCCATGTTTTTCAACAGGGCCTGGATCGCTTCGGCGCCCATTTTGGCGTCGAACTCGTCACCGAACTCTTCCAGAGCGTCAAGGTACTGCTCTTCAGTCAGGATCTGACGCTTCTCGAGGTTGGTCATGCCACCTTCGATTACAACGTAAGATTCAAAGTAGAGCACGCGCTCGATGTCACGCAGTGGCATATCCAGCAGTAAGCCGATACGCGATGGCAGTGACTTCAGGAACCAGATGTGCGCAGTCGGCGACGCCAGTTCGATGTGGCCCATACGCTCACGGCGTACTTTAGTCTGGGTCACTTCAACGCCGCACTTCTCACAAATCACACCACGGTGTTTCAGGCGCTTATACTTGCCGCACAGGCACTCATAGTCTTTTACCGGCCCGAAGATACGGGCACAGAACAGACCATCGCGCTCTGGCTTAAAAGTACGGTAGTTAATGGTTTCTGGCTTTTTCACTTCACCAAAAGACCAGGAACGGATCATGTCTGGCGAAGCCAGCGCAATTTTGATCGCATCAAACTCTTCGGTCTTAGTTTGCGCTTTCAGAAACTTAAGTAAGTCTTTCACGGATTAGCTCCCGTCGGAGTGAGACTCAGAGGGCGTCCAACCGAAATTGAACGCCCCGTAACCAGTACAATTGCGAGCGCTTTAAACCCTGCGCTATCAGGCGGCGGCGAACCGCAGCCTGAAAAGGGGTTACTCGTCTTCCAGCTCGATGTTGATACCCAGCGAGCGAATCTCTTTCAACAGTACGTTGAAGGATTCCGGCATGCCCGGTTCCATCTGATGGTTACCGTCAACGATGTTTTTATACATCTTGGTACGGCCGTTGACGTCATCAGACTTAACGGTAAGCATTTCCTGCAGGGTATACGCGGCACCGTATGCTTCCAGTGCCCATACTTCCATCTCACCAAAGCGCTGACCACCGAACTGTGCCTTACCACCCAGCGGCTGCTGAGTAACCAGGCTGTAGGAACCGGTTGAACGTGCATGCATCTTGTCATCAACCAGGTGGTTGAGTTTCAGCATGTACATGTAGCCAACGGTTACCTGACGTTCGAACTGCTCACCGGTACGGCCGTCAAACAGGGTAATCTGACCGGAAGAAGGCAAGCCGCCGAGCTGCAGCAGCTCTTTGATTTCACTCTCTTTCGCGCCATCAAACACCGGAGTGGCGATTGGCATACCTTTCTTCAGGTTCTCTGCCAGACGAAGAACTTCGTCATCGGAGAAGGTGTTCAGGTCAACTTTCTGACGCAGATCGCTACCCAGGTCATAGGCGCGCTGGATGAATTCGCGCAGTTTCGCGACTTCTTCCTGCTTCTTCAGCATGGCGTTGATCTTCTCGCCGATGCCTTTCGCTGCCATGCCCAGGTGGGTTTCCAGAATCTGACCGATGTTCATACGCGATGGTACGCCCAGCGGGTTCAGAACGATGTCAACCGGCGTGCCGTTTTCATCGTAAGGCATATCTTCGATCGGGTTGATCTTGGAGATAACACCTTTGTTACCGTGACGGCCTGCCATTTTGTCACCCGGCTGAATCTGACGCTTAACAGCCAGATAAACCTTAACGATTTTCAGCACGCCTGGTGCCAGATCATCGCCCTGGGTGATTTTACGACGCTTACCTTCGAGTTTTTTCTCAAACTCGTGCTTCAGTTCGTCGTACTGCTCTGCCAGCTGCTCCAGCTGGTTTTGCTTGGCTTCGTCAGTCAGACCCAGTTCCAGCCAGCGCTCGCGCGGCAGCTTGTCCAGTTTGTCTGCTTCAACGCCACCAGAAATCAGGACGTTCTGAATACGGCTGAACAGGCCCGCTTCCAGAATCTGCAGTTCTTCAGACAGGTCTTTTTTGGCCTGCTTCAGCTGCATCTCTTCAATTTCCAGCGCACGTTTGTCTTTTTCCACGCCATCGCGGGTAAAGACCTGAACGTCAATCACGGTGCCTGACACGCCATTCGGTACGCGCAGTGACGAATCTTTCACGTCAGAGGCTTTTTCACCGAAGATAGCGCGCAGCAGTTTCTCTTCTGGCGTCAGCTGGGTCTCACCTTTCGGCGTGACCTTACCCACCAGAATGTCACCACCGGTCACTTCAGCACCGATGTAGACAATGCCTGACTCATCCAGTTTAGAGAGAGCGGCTTCACCCACGTTCGGGATATCAGCGGTAATCTCTTCCGGCCCCAGTTTGGTGTCACGCGACACGCAAGCCAGTTCCTGAATATGGATAGTCGTAAAGCGATCTTCCTGAACCACACGCTCGGAGACCAGGATGGAGTCTTCGAAGTTGTAGCCGTTCCACGGCATGAACGCTACGCGCATGTTCTGGCCCAGTGCCAGTTCACCCAGATCGGTGGACGGGCCATCTGCCAGCACGTCGCCGCGCTCAACCGGCTCACCCAGAGAAACACATGGCATCTGGTTGATGCAGGTGTTCTGGTTAGAACGGGTATATTTGGTCAGGTTATAAATGTCGATACCGGCTTCGCCAGCATGCATTTCGTCTTCGTTCACTTTGATAACGATACGTGATGCGTCGACGTACTGAACGGTACCGCCACGTTTCGCAACGGCGGTAACACCGGAGTCAACAGCAACAGCACGTTCCATACCGGTACCAACCAGCGGCTTGTCAGCACGCAGAGTCGGAACGGCCTGACGTTGCATGTTCGCACCCATCAGGGCGCGGTTGGCGTCATCGTGTTCCAGGAACGGGATCAGGGACGCACCGACAGAAACGATCTGTTGGGTCGAAACGTCCATGTAGTCAACCTGATCACGGCTGAACAGACTTGATTCGCCTTTGCTACGGCAGGTGACTAAGTCATCAACAAACGCGCCGTTATCATCAAGAGGGGCGTTCGCCTGAGCGATAACGTAGTTACCCTCTTCGATAGCAGAAAGGTAATGAATCTCGTCAGAAACCAGACCGTCGATAACACGGCGATAAGGTGTCTCAAGGAAACCGTACTCGTTCGTCTGTGCATAAACAGACAAGGAGTTGATCAGACCGATGTTCGGACCTTCAGGGGTTTCGATTGGGCAGACACGACCGTAGTGCGTTGGGTGTACGTCACGCACTTCGAAGCCGGCACGCTCACGCGTCAAACCACCCGGGCCGAGAGCAGAGATACGACGTTTGTGCGTAATCTCTGACAGCGGGTTGTTCTGATCCATGAACTGAGAAAGCTGGCTTGAACCAAAGAACTCTTTCACCGCGGCCGAAATCGGCTTCGCGTTGATCATGTCCTGTGGCATCAGGGTATCCAGGTCGCCCAGTGACAGACGCTCTTTAACCGCACGCTCAACACGCACCAGACCCACACGGAACTGGTTCTCAGCCATTTCACCGACTGAACGAATACGACGGTTACCGAGGTGGTCGATATCGTCCACTTCGCCTTTACCGTTACGGATGTCGATCAGCTTCTTCATCACTTCGATGATGTCGTCTTTGCTCAGGATGCCTGAACCTTCGATTTCATCACGCAGTAATGAGCGGTTGAACTTCATACGACCAACAGCAGACAGATCGTAACGATCTTCAGAGAAGAACAGGTTCTCAAACAGGTTCTCTGCTGCTTCGCGTGTTGGCGGCTCACCAGGACGCATCATGCGGTAGATCTCAACCAGTGCGCTCAGGCGATCGCTGGTTGGGTCGACACGCAGGGTCTCGGAGATATAAGGACCGTGGTCCAGATCGTTGGTGAACAGCGTTTCGATGCGCTTGTGACCGGACTGGCTCAGTTTAGCCAGCAGATCCAGTGACAGTTCCATGTTCGCTGCAATGATCAGCTCACCGGTGCTCTCATCGATGTAGTCTTTAGCGACCACTTTGCCCGCGATATATTCAACCGGAACTTCGATGTGCTGAATGCCATCTTTTTCCAGCTGACGGATATGGCGCGCAGTGATACGGCGTGCTTTTTCGACGTAGACGGTGCCGTTCGCTTCGATATCGAAGGTAGCGGTTTCACCGCGCAGGCGCTCAGGCACCAGCTCCATCTGCAGCTTGTTGTCACGGATTTCAAACACCACTTTCTCGAAGAAGATATCGAGGATCTGAGGTGTAGTGAACTGCAACGCACGCAGGATGATAGTGGCCGGCAGCTTACGACGACGGTCAATACGGACAAACAGGTTATCTTTCGGGTCAAACTCAAAGTCGAGCCATGATCCGCGGTAAGGGATGATACGTGCGTTGTACAGCACTTTACCCGATGAGTGAGTTTTACCCTTATCGCTATCAAAGAACACGCCAGGACTACGGTGCAGCTGAGAAACGATAACGCGTTCGGTACCATTGATAACAAAGGTACCGTTGTCGGTCATGAGCGGAATTTCGCCCATGTAGACTTCTTGTTCTTTAATGTCTTTTACGGTGCCTTCTGGCGCTTCGCGCTCATAGACCACCAGACGCAGTTTCACGCGCAGCGGTGCCGAATAGGTCACGCCACGGATCTGACACTCTTTCACGTCAAAGACAGGTTCACCCAGGCGATAGCTCACATACTGCAACTCAGAGTTGCCGCTGTAGCTCGCAATAGGGAATACAGAACGGAATGCAGCTTCCAGTCCGTACTGACCTTCTGGATCTTGCTCGATAAACTTCTGGAACGAGTCGAGCTGGATGGAAAGGAGATAAGGTATGTCCAGTACTTGCGGACGTTTACCAAAATCCTTACGAATACGTTTTTTCTCGGTATAGGAGTAAACCATAGGGTTCCTCAGCTAGCTGACAAGTCGACCCACGCTGTCCGTCCTGACAGGACAGTTCATGCAACACGATTTTGTTTGATTCACTGGCTGCGCGGCAGCAGTGCAATACCTCTTTCTATCACGCTTAAATCATTTCATCGCTTTTGAGAAGGCAGGGAACCCGCACAGGAAAGCGGTATATTAAGTCGTCGATAGAGAAAGATATTGAAGAGTAACAATGGATAAACAGTGTGAAACCCCATTGAGACCCTGTAGCGCAAAAAGGCTGGTGACCAAAAAGTCACCAGCCATCAGTCTGAAACTACTCAGACTGCAACCCGAAGGTTGTCTTACTTAACTTCAACTTCAGCGCCAGCTTCTTTCAGAGCAGCTTCAAGTGCAGCTGCGTCGTCTTTGCTGATTGCTTCTTTGATCACGCCAGTTGCTTCAACCAGGTCTTTGGCTTCTTTCAGGCCCAGACCAGTTGCAGTACGTACGGCTTTGATTACTGCTACCTTGTTCGGGCCAACAGCTTTCAGGACTACGTCGAATTCAGTTTTTTCTTCAACAGCTTCAGCCGGGCCAGCAGCAACAGCTACAGCAGCAGCAGCAGAAACGCCGAATTTTTCTTCCATTGCAGAAACCAGCTCAACAACTTCCATTACGGACATCGCTGCAACAGCTTCCAGAATTTGGTCTTTAGTGATAGACATGACAATTGTTCCTAAGAATCAGAAAAAGTTTATACGTAAGCAAGTACGAAGAAAAGAATATGGCCTTAAGCCGCTTCTTTTGCATCGCGTACAGCAGCCAGAGTGCGGACCAGTTTGCCGGCAGCGGCTTCTTTCATGGTCGACATCAGACGTGCCAGTGCTTCTTCGTAGGTCGGCAGAGTTGCCAGACGGTCAATATTGGCCGCCGTGATCAGCTCACCTTCAAAGGCTGCAGCTTTGACCTCAAATTTTGCATTCGCTTTCGCGAAATCTTTGAACAGACGAGCAGCAGCGCCCGGGTGTTCCATAGAATATGCAATCAGGGTCGGACCAACAAACGTGTCTTTCAGGCACTCAAATTGAGTTCCTTCAACGACGCGGCGCAGCAGGGTGTTACGAACAACACGCATGTAAACGCCAGCTTCACGGCCTGCTTTACGCAGTTCGGTCATTTTATCAACGGTAACGCCACGGGAATCCGCAACAACCGCTGAAAGCGCACCTTTGGCTACTTCGCTGACTTCAGCAACAATCGCTTGTTTGTCTTGAAGATTTAATGCCATTAGCTTTTGCTCCTGGATTTGACCGGGAAAGGATTTCCCCGGAACTCACTTCACTTAACCACCCCGAAGGGTGGTAAGCGCTCGAACACGGTGAGCAGAATCCAGCTAAGAAAAAATTCTTTTGGTTCTGTCACCGTCTACGCAGGGTATTAAGCGGAATATCCGGAGATAAACAGCGCCTGCGGTCTTGGACGGAGGCCAGGATAAGGCCTGGCTCCAACCTAAATTCTGTGTGACACAGCAGAGTCAGAAGGAAAGGCGATAAACGCAACAGTCAGTTCCGACTCTCTGATGTCCTGTTCTGCTAATAACAGAACAACGGGCGTAAGATTCTAGGTGAATTTTTCGCCCGTTTCAAGCAGCAATTAGTTTGCTGTTGCGTTCAGACCAGCCTGGTCAACGGCAACGCCGGCGCCCATGGTGGTTGAAAGGCTGACTTTCTTGATGTACACGCCTTTCGCCTGAGATGGTTTTGCTTTTTTCAGCGCGACCAGCAGAGATTCCAGGTTTTCTTTCAGTTTGTCAGCGTCAAAGTCCACTTTACCGATGGTAGTGTGGATGATGCCGTTTTTGTCGTTACGATAACGAACCTGACCCGCTTTAGCATTCTTAACTGCTTCAGCAACGTTAGGGGTTACAGTACCGACTTTCGGGTTTGGCATCAGGCCGCGTGGGCCCAGAATCTGGCCTAACTGGCCAACAACGCGCATTGCATCCGGAGAAGCAATAACAACGTCAAAATTCATTTCGCCTTTCTTAATCTGATCAGCCAGGTCTTCCATACCTACCAGCTCAGCGCCTGCTGCTTTAGCAGCTTCAGCGTTTGCGCCCTGGGTGAAGACAGCAACACGTACTGAACGACCAGTACCGTGTGGCAGAACGGTCGCGCCGCGCACGTTCTGATCAGATTTACGTGCATCAATGCCGAGGTTGACAGCAACGTCAACGCTTTCAACGAACTTGGCAGTAGCCAGTTCTTTCAGCAGAGCAACAGCTTCAGCAATGTCATACTGCTTGGTCGCGTCAACTTTGTCGCGAATTACGGTCATGCGCTTGGTCAGCTTAGCCATTTCTTAGTCCTCTACTACCAGGCCCATGGAACGAGCAGTACCTTCGATTGAGCGAGTCATCGCTTCAACGTCAGAACCAGTCATGTCCGCAGCTTTGGTTTCTGCGATTTCACGTACCTGAGCACGAGTCACTTTACCGACTTTATCTTTGTTCGGCTTACCAGAACCAGACTTGATGCCCGCTGCTTTTTTCAGCAGTACGGCAGCCGGAGGCGTTTTGGTAATGAAGGTAAAAGAACGGTCGCTGTATACGGTGATAACAACAGGAGTCGGCAGACCTTTTTCCAGAGATTCGGTCTTAGCGTTGAACGCTTTACAGAATTCCATGATGTTAACGCCCTGCTGACCCAGTGCTGGACCAACCGGTGGACTTGGGTTCGCCATACCAGCTGCAACCTGCAGCTTGACGTAGGCTTGGACTTTCTTAGCCATGATATTTCCTCAATTGGGTTATAGCGCCTGTAAAGGCTCCCCGTGATAACGATTTACACGCTGTTGCCAGCGCATAAAAACAAAAGGCGCGAAATTGTAGTTAAATTTCGCGCCTGCTGCAACAGCTAATTTGTGAGCGGAAAGAGGTTAACCTTTCTCCACCTGACCAAAGTCCAGCTCAACCGGTGTTGCACGACCAAAGATAGATACGGAAACCGTCAGGCGGCTCTTCTCGTAATCCACATCTTCAACCACACCGTTAAAGTCAGCAAATGGACCGTCATTAACGCGAACCATTTCACCCGGCTCAAACAGCGTTTTCGGACGAGGCTTGTCGCCGACCTGCTGCAGACGGTTCATGATCGCATCAACTTCTTTATCGCTGATAGGCGCCGGACGGTCAGAGGTACCGCCGATGAAACCCATCACGCGCGGGACGCTGCGTACTAAGTGCCAGCTGGCGTCATTCATGACCATCTGAACCAGTACGTATCCCGGGAAAAACTTGCGCTCGCTCTTACGACGCTGGCCACCACGGATTTCAACGACTTCTTCAGTCGGAACCATGACGTCGCCAAACAGCTCTTCCATGTTGTGCAATTTGATATGCTCGCGCAGCGATTGGGCTACGCGGCCTTCAAAACCGGAAAACGCCTGTACGACGTACCAGCGTTTCTTTGGAGCTTCAGACATCTCAGAACCTCAGGCCAGTGATAAACGATACCAGACGGACCAGAATACCATCCAGCCCCCACAAAATCAGTGACATCACGGCAGTAACCGCGGCAACGATTAACGTGGTGTGCAGCGTTTCCTGGCGGGTTGGCCAGATAACCTTACGCATTTCTGTTCTTGCTTCACGAGCAAAAGCCACGGTCGCTTTGCCTTTGGTCGTTAAAAGCGCAATGCCGCCAGCCGCTGCAATCAGTACAACTACGGCTAATGCACGCAGTGGCAGTGACACATCACGATAGAGGTAGTTACCTACAATCGCTGCAAGCAGCAGTAATACAACTACTACCCACTTTACCGCTTCCAGGCCACGCCCGCTCCCTTGAGCTTCGGTATTCGCACTCATAAACCAACCTGCCACAATAATTCAGAAACTATTCTGCCCCGCAGTGCGAGGCGTCCAAACCGAATGAGCTTTTGAGGCGTAACTCGGTATCCAACGCCGCATAACAGAGCCTGTCTCAGCAATGATTATGATTCAAAAAATCACTGATGAGCCAGGTTCTATGAAACAGCGTGCAAAAAGGGCATCAAATGATGCCCTTTCCGTGTGCATTGCGTCAAACGTTATCGGTAATTATGCGATAACTTTAGCAACAACACCCGCGCCAACGGTACGGCCACCTTCGCGGATTGCGAAGCGCAGACCTTCGTCCATTGCGATTGGGTGGATCAGGGTAACAACCATTTTGATGTTGTC
>NZ_JAUTYS010000024.1:0-20312 GCF_041982285.1 Pantoea sp. ANP04
CCGTTTTCCGTTGCCGGTTTGCCGTGTCAGTGGAGGCGCATTATAGGGAACGGCTGAGATAGCGCAAGTGCAAATTAAGACTTTTTTTCTGACCGTTCACTTTGCAGCCAAAAAGAACAGTAAGTAAGCAAAAACCCCTTTAAAGGGTAAAAAAAACGGGCCAGAGGCCCGTTTTTCGATTCGCACTATTACTGATGTGCCGTTATGACGTCGTTAACGACATCCATTTCGATGGTTTTACCCGGCACCAGCGAACCTGCAAGGATCTGCTGAGCCAGCGGGTTCTCGATCTGCTGCTGTATCGCACGTTTCAGCGGACGCGCACCATAGACCGGGTCATACCCATTTTCCGCCAGCAGTTTGATCGCATCATCGGAGATGTGCAGCTGATAGCCACGTTCATCCAGACGTTTGTACAACCGCTGCAGCTGAATCTGCGCAATGGAGGCAATGTGTTTCTCCGCCAGCGGATGGAACACCACTACCTCATCAATACGGTTGACGAATTCAGGACGGAAATGCTGTCCGACCACACCCATCACAATATCTTTCATTTCCGGATAGCTGAGATTACCGAACCGCTCCTGGATTAAATCTGACCCCAGGTTAGAGGTCATGATCACCACGCTGTTACGGAAATCGACCGTACGGCCCTGTCCATCCGTCAGACGCCCATCATCCAGCACCTGCAGCAGAATGTTGAAGACATCAGGATGCGCCTTTTCAACTTCATCCAGCAGGATGACGGAATAAGGACGACGGCGCACCGCTTCGGTCAGATAACCGCCCTCTTCATAGCCGACGTAGCCCGGAGGTGCACCCACCAGCCGTGAGACCGAATGTTTTTCCATAAACTCGGACATGTCGATACGCACCATCGCATCGTCACTGTCGAACAGGAAATTAGCCAGCGACTTACACAGTTCGGTTTTACCTACCCCGGTTGGACCCAGGAACAGGAAAGAGCCGATAGGCCGGTTAGGATCAGAGAGACCTGCACGACTACGGCGTATGGCATTCGATACCGCTTCTACCGCTTCATCCTGTCCAATGACCCGGCCATGCAGATCCTGCTCCATGCGCAGCAACTTATCACGCTCACCTTCCATCATGCGTGCCACCGGAATACCGGTCCAGCGCGCCAGTACATCGGCAATCTCCACATCTGTTACGCGGTTGCGCAGTAACTTCATGGTTTTACCTTCAGCCTGAGTCGCTGCGGCTAACTGTTTTTCCAGTGCCGGAATTTTACCGTACTGCAGCTCTGACATCTGAGCGAGATCGCCCTGGCGACGGGCCTGCTCTAAATTCAGACGCGCCTGCTCCAGTTCAGCTTTGATGTTCTGCGTGCCGGACAGCGAGGCTTTCTCTGTCTTCCACTCATCTTCCAGCTCAGCGTATTCACGCTCTTTCTGATTCAGCTCGGTTTCCAGCATTTCAAGACGCTTGATGCTGGCATCGTCCGCCTCTTTCTTCAGCGCCTGCTGCTCCAGCTTCAACTGAATGATACGGCGCTCCAGGCGATCGAGTGACTCCGGCTTGGAGTCCATCTGCATACGAATACTGGATGCCGCCTCATCAATCAGGTCAATGGCTTTATCCGGCAGCTGGCGGTCAGCAATGTAACGATGAGACAGCGTTGCTGCCGCGACAATGGCCGGGTCAGTGATCTGCACATGATGATGCAGTTCGTAACGCTCTTTCAGGCCACGCAGAATCGCGATGGTGTCTTCCACACCTGGCTCAGCCACGAAGACTTTCTGGAAACGACGCTCCAGCGCGGCATCTTTCTCGATATACTGACGATACTCATCCAGTGTGGTGGCACCCACGCAGTGCAGTTCACCACGCGCCAGCGCAGGCTTAAGCATATTGCCCGCGTCCATCGCACCGTCCGCTTTACCCGCACCGACCATAGTGTGCAGTTCGTCGATAAACAGAATGACGTTGCCTTCCTGTTTCGACAGATCGCTCAGCACCCCTTTCAGACGCTCTTCGAACTCACCGCGATATTTCGCCCCGGCGACCAGTGCACCCATATCCAGCGCCAGCACCCGACGACCTTTCAGGCCCTCAGGCACTTCACCGTTAATGATGCGCTGCGCCAGCCCTTCAACAATCGCAGTTTTACCCACACCAGGTTCACCAATCAGCACCGGGTTATTTTTGGTACGGCGCTGCAGAACCTGAATAGTGCGGCGAATCTCTTCGTCACGGCCGATGACCGGATCGAGTTTGCCCTTCTCGGCACGCTCGGTCAGATCGATGGTGTATTTCTTTAATGCCTGGCGCTGATCTTCAGCACCCTGATCGTTCACGTTGTCTCCTCCCCGCATCTGTTCAATCGCACCGGTGATTTTTTCGCGTGTTGCGCCCGCTGCTTTGAGCAGATCGGCCAGTGAGCCACGAGATTCCAGAGCGGCCAGAACAAATAATTCTGATGAAATAAAGTTATCGTTGCGCTTCTGCGCCAGCTTATCGCACAGGTTTAATACCCGGACGAGGTCAGATGAAGGTTGAACGTCCCCTTCGCTGCCTTCAACTTGTGGCAGGCGATCGATGGCCTGCTCAACCTGAGCGCGAAAAGGCGTAACGTCGACACCCGCCGAAGTCAGTAAAGGTGAAACCGATCCGCCTTCCTGTTTAAGCAATGCGCTCATCAGGTGCAGAGGTTCAATGAATTGGTTGTCGTGTCCCAGAGCCAGGGACTGCGCGTCGGCGAGAGCCAGCTGAAATTTGTTAGTAAGACGATCCAGACGCATAATTCCTCCCATTACAGGTCAAAATGCTACTGGAGATTAAATGAGGTCATCCCTCAAAAATTTCAAGGTTAATGACCTGAGATTTGAGTAAAAAACACGCTAACTGGACCGTCTTATGGCGTAAGGTTATAACAGCCAGATTAAAGTTGCCATACGCCCGGTGATACCATCGCGACGGAAGGAGAAGAAATCATCGCGCTGCGTAAAGGTACAACGGCTGTCAGCGCTGATTGAATTCACGCCCGCTGCCTGCAGTCGCATACGCGCCAGCAGCCAGATATCAGCGTAAAAACGGTCGCCTGAAGGACGGAAAGCCTGCACAGCGCGGGGATCCTGCGCCATAAAAGCCTCACGCACTTCTGCGCCAACCTCAAACGCATCCGGTCCGATGGCCGGCCCCAGCCAGACATGAATCTGCTCAGGCGGAGAACGAAACTGCGCCAGCGTATTTTCCAGTACACCGGCACAGAGCCCGCGCCAGCCTGCATGTGCTGCCGCCACTTCCGTCCCATCCTGCGAACAGAACAGCACCGGCAGACAGTCAGCGGTCATGATGGCGCAGACGACGCCGGGCTGATCGGTAATGCAGGCATCAGCACGTAATGGCGTACTTCCGCCTGCAGTCAGACGCACGACCTCCGTGCCATGAACCTGCTCCAGCCACTGCGGCATAGCGGGCAAATCCGCCTTATCCACCAGCAACTGACGGTTACGCGCCACCGCATCCGGATTATCTCCCACGTGCCCGCCGAGATTCAGCGCATCCCAGGGCGACGTGCTTACGCCACCCTGTCGCTGCGTCGAGCAGGCCCGAACGCGTGACGAGGCGGGCCATTGCGGCGTAATCAGACTCATCACCAATTCATCTGGTCTTTAAATTCTTCAGTGTCTGCTTTTAACGCCGCGATTAAATCAACCATGTCCTGTGGAAGCGCAGCATGGAATTCCATCTCAATACCACTGATTGGATGATAGAGGCGCAACATCGTGGCGTGCAGTGCCTGACGATCGAAACCGCGCAGCGTAGTAATAAATGCCTCTGATGCCCCTTTTGGCGGACGCGGGCGGCCACCGTAAAGTGGATCGCCCACCAGCGGATGGCTGATGTGAGACATATGCACACGGATCTGGTGAGTACGACCCGTCTCCAGACGCAGACGCAGACGGGTATGAGCCCGGAAATGCTCCATGATGCGATAATGCGTCACCGCCGGTTTGCCCATTGGATGAACCGCCATATGGGTACGTTTGGTGGAGTGACGGCTGATAGGCTGCTCAACCGTGCCGCCCGCCGTCATATTGCCAATCGCGACCGCTTCATATTCACGGGTGATTTCGCGACGCTGCAGCGAGTCCACCAGATGCGTCTGAGCCGGAACGGTTTTCGCGACCACCATTAAACCGGTGGTGTCTTTATCCAGGCGGTGTACGATGCCGGCGCGTGGCACATCCATAATCGCAGGGTAGTGATGAAGTAAGGCGTTTAACACCGTGCCATCCGGATTACCGGCGCCAGGGTGAACCACAAAGTCACGTGGTTTGTTGATGACAATAATGTCTTCATCTTCATAAACGATGTCGAGTGGCAGATCCTGAGGTTCCCAGCGCTGTGCCTCTTCGATCTCAGCGTCAATCGCGACCAGCTCGCCGCCCAGCACTTTTTCTTTGGGGGTATCGACCATAACGCCGTTTACAGTAACGCGACGATCGAGGATCCACTCTTTTATGCGGGAACGTGAATAATCAGGGAACAATTCCGCCAAAGTCTGATCTAAACGTTGTCCGAGTTGTGATTCGGATACCGTTGCGGTGAGTTGAACTTGTTGTGCCATATACAGCTTCTTCGTTAACGTTGGGTTTTCACGGCGATGCCGTTTAATATAATGTGCTATCGTACCTGGTCATTACCGGGAGCTATACGGACAGCTTCCGCCATAACATTTGAGGATAATCACTTCGTCATGACGCGTATGAAACATCTGGTGGCTGCTGCCACACTGAGCCTGGCACTTGTTGGTTGTTCCGGCTCAAATGACGCGGTACCGGACAACCCGCCTTCTGAAATCTATGCTACAGCGCAGCAAAAGCTGCAGGACGGTAACTTTAAAGCCGCGATTAAGCAACTGGAAGCGCTGGATAATCGTTATCCGTTCGGTCCTTATTCGCAGCAGGTGCAGCTGGATTTAATCTACGCGTACTATAAAAATGCCGATCTGCCCCTGGCGCAGGCTGCCATTGCTCGCTTTATGCGTCTGAACCCCACGCATCCGAACATTGACTATGTCATCTATATGAAAGGTCTGACGGACATGGCGCTGGATGACTCCGCGCTGCAGGGCTTCTTTGGTATTGATCGTTCTGACCGCGATCCGACGCACGCTCGTGATGCTTTCCGCGACTTCTCCCAGCTGCTGCGTAATTACCCGAACAGCCAGTATGCGGCTGATGCTCAGAAACGCCTGGTCTATCTGAAAGACCGTCTGGCTAAATATGAGCTGTCAGTGGCGCAATTCTATACTAAGCGTGAGGCTTATGTCGCGGTTGTTAACCGTGTAGAGGGTATGATGCGCGATTATCCGGATACGCAGGCGACACACGATGCCCTGCCACTGATGGAAAATGCTTACCGTAATCTGCAGCTGAACGCTGAAGCTGACAAAGTGGCGAAAATCATTGCAGTCAACAAAAGCTGATAGCCCGACAGATTTCAGCCACAAAAAAAGCAGCCTGCGATGGCTGCTTTTTTTTGCCCGAAGAACAGTCAGATTTGGATCTGATTCCAGCGAGCTAACTCATCCAGCATGCCGTGTTAATCGTTTCGCTTCAAGCCATTTCAGCGAGTTTCTCTGCCTTTCTCACAGAATGTTGTAACTGACAAAAAGTGACATTTTTTCGTGATCAAAATCTCACATTTAACGTTTTTTCGCGCTATGCTGAGAAGACCAAGACGGAAATGACAGAGAGGTAAGAATAATGATTCTGAACATTACCAGTAAACAAATGGACATCACCCCGGCAATCCGAAGCCATGTTGAAGACCGTCTCGCCAAGCTCGAAAAATGGCAAACCGACCTGATTAATCCGCATATTGTCCTGTCCAAAGAGCCCAAAGAATTCGTGGCTGATGCCACTATTAACACACCGAACGGGACTCTGGTGGCCAGCGCCAAGCACGACGATATGTATACCGCCATCAACGATTTGATTGCGAAACTCGAACGTCAGCTGAATAAAGTTCAGCATAAGTCTGAAGCCCGCCGCGCCAGTGCCAGCGTAAAAGACATTATCCCCGCCGACGAAGAGTCCTGATTTCCTTAACGCGCCTCCGGGCGCGTTTTTTATTGACAGCTTTTAAGCAGTACGGTTACTCTCAGGTCACTCACATTTCGGACATTACGATGAAACCCACTCTGTTTTTCTTCGCTTTCTTTTTTACCTTCCCCTGAACGGGAGGCTATTCGTCGTGTGAAAATGAAAGCGAAGACGAACAACGAAGCCTCCCAACCGGGAGGCTTTTTTATTGGATAGCATACAGGTGAGCCCTATGAATCCCGACAATCCCTTGCTGGCGTTACGCGATAAGATCAGCGCAGTGGATAAAAAACTTCTGACGCTGCTGGCCGAGCGTCGTCTGCTGGCAGTGGAAGTCGCACATGCAAAACTTGCCACGCATCGCCCGATTCGGGATGTGGAACGCGAACGTGCGCTGCTGGAGAATCTGATTGTACTGGGTAAAGCGCATAAACTGGATGCGCACTACATCACCCGGCTGTTCCAGCTGGTTATTGAAGATTCAGTGCTGACTCAGCAAGCACTGCTGCAGAAAAATCTCAACCATCCTCATGCGCATGCCGCCCGTATCGCATTCCTCGGCCCGAAAGGCTCTTACTCGCACCTTGCCGCACGCAACTACGCGTCACGTCATTTCGACAGCATGGTGGAGTGTGGCTGCCTGAAATTTCACGACATCATCAAGCAGGTCGAAAATGGCCTGGCTGATTACGCCGTGATGCCGATTGAGAACACCAGTTCGGGCTCGATCAATGATGTCTACGATCTGCTGCAACAGACCAGCCTCTCTATCGTGGGCGAACTGACCTTACCTATCGACCACTGCGTGCTGGTGAATGGCCCCACCGATCTGCAGCAGATTGAGACGGTGTACAGCCATCCTCAGCCCTTCCAGCAGTGCAGCCAGTTTATTAACCGTTTCCCGCACTGGAAAATCGAATATACCGAGAGTACCGCAGCAGCAATGGAGAGAGTGGCTGCGCTCAACTCACCTAAGGTGGCAGCATTAGGCAGTGAAGCCGGTGGTGAGCTCTATCAGTTGCAGGTGCTGGAACGTAATCTGGCAAACCAGCAGCAGAACCATACCCGCTTTATCGTGCTCGCCCGAAAAGCCATCGAGGTTTCAGATCAGGTGCCAGCGAAAACGACACTGATTATGGCAACCGGCCAGCAGGCGGGTGCACTGGTTGATGCACTATTGGTGCTGCGTCAGCACAACCTGATTATGAGCAAGCTGGAGTCACGCCCGATTAATGGCAATCCGTGGGAAGAGATGTTTTACATTGATGTGCAGGGTAACCTGCAATCAGAGCGGATGCAGCAGGCTCTGCAGGAGTTACAGACCATGACCCGCTCTCTGAAGGTGCTGGGCTGCTATCCCAGCGAGAATGTGATACCCGCTGAACCCGGCGATGAAACCGTTGAATAGCAAAAAGGCATCCGCAGGGATGCCTTTTTCGTTTATGGCCGACTGTCATTGGCCGAGCGTAACAGACTCCGGCTTTCCACCAGGAAGCGTTTCGCGTGATCGCCAAACCACTGCTCGACCCGGTTAAAGCTGGCAATGAATGCCTGTTTATCGCCCTGCTCCAGCAGCGCAATCGCTTCACCAAAGCGCTGGTAATAACGTTTGATCAGCGCCAGATTACTCTCTGACGACATGATGATATCCGCGTAAAGCTGCGGATCCTGAGCAAACAACCGCCCTACCATTGCCAGCTCCAGTCGATAGATAGGCGATGAGAGTGCCAGCAGCTGATCAAGATTCACGTTTTCTTCAGCTAAATGCAGACCGTAGGCAAAGGTGGCAAAGTGACGCAGTGCCTGAATAAACGCCATGTTCTGGTCATGCTCTACAGCGCTGATACGATGCAGACGCGCACCCCAGACCTGAATCTGCTCCAGGAACCACTGATACGCTTCCGGCTGTCGGCCATCACACCAGACCACCACCTGTTTTGCCAGGCTGCCGCTGTCCGGGCCAAACATCGGGTGCAGACCCAGCACCGGACCATTATGAGTGGCCAGCATCGCCTGCAGAGGCCGGTTTTTCACAGAAGCCAGGTCCACCAGAATACAATCTTCCGGCAGTGGCGGCAGCTGTGCAATAACCTGCTCGGTCAGGTGAATCGGCACACTGATGATGACCATACCGGCATCGCTGAGCAGCGTTTCAGCCTGAGGCCAGTCTTCTTTATCCAGCGTTTTAACTGTGTAGCCTGACAGGCCGAGCATTTTTTCAAACAACCGGCCCATCTGGCCTTTGCCGCCGACAATCACCACCGGGCGCAGTTCAGGACAGAGGGTTTTAAAGCCTTTGTCATTTTCGCTGGTATAGGACTCGCGCATCACACGACGCAGCACATCTTCAATCAGATCCGGGGGGACGCCGAGCGCCTCTGCCTCTTTGCGACGCGAAGCCAGCATTGACGCTTCACGCTCAGGGACATAGATAGGCAGACCATAACGGCTCTTCACCTCCCCCACCTCAGCCACCAGCTCCAGCCGTTTAGCCAGCAGATCCAGCAGCGCCTTATCAACACTGTCAATTTGATCGCGTAACGCGGTCAGTTCAGCCACCATTGCTCTTACACCTCTTGTGACAGACGCGCCGACAGCACTCCCTGCAGATCCTGATGCATCTCACGCAGCAACGTTTCGGTCACTTCCCAGTTGATGCACGCATCGGTTACGGAAACGCCATACTTCATTTCGCTGCGCGGCTGCTCAGAAGACTGGTTACCTTCATTGATATGGCTTTCCAGCATCAAACCAATGATTGAACGGTTTCCGTCTTTGATCTGCGCAATAGCGGATTCCGCTACGCCAGGCTGACGGCTGTAGTCTTTATTCGAATTGCCATGGCTGCAATCTATCATTAAGGCTGGACGCAGTCCCGCCTTCAGCATCTCTTTTTCACACTGCGCGACATCTTCGGGACCGTAGTTCGGCGCTTTGCCACCACGAAGAATTACGTGACCATCCGGATTGCCCTGAGTCTGCAGCAGGCAGACCTGACCGGCCTGATTAATCCCGACAAAACGGTGCGGCATTGCAGCAGCACGCA
The DNA here is from genome assembly GCF_041982285.1 of Pantoea sp. ANP04. NCBI lineage: Bacteria > Pseudomonadati > Pseudomonadota > Gammaproteobacteria > Enterobacterales > Erwiniaceae > Pantoea > Pantoea sp. ANP04. The sequence goes on from NZ_JAUTYS010000024.1 coordinate 9,121, forward strand.
TCGCGTTGATTGCTGTGCCCAGACTGCCATCGGTGCCATTTTTAAAGCCAACTGGCATCGACAGGCCCGAGGCCATCTCACGGTGCGTCTGAGATTCTGTCGTCCGTGCGCCAATCGCCGACCAGCTGAACAGGTCGCCCAGGTATTGCGGGCTATTCGGATCCAGCGCTTCTGTGGCCAGCGGCAAGCCCATTTCAACCAGGCTCACCAGCAGCTGGCGCGCAATATGCAGACCCGCTTCCATATCAAACGAGTTATCCATGTAAGGATCATTGATCAGCCCTTTCCAGCCAACGGTAGTACGGGGTTTTTCAAAATAGACGCGCATCACAATATAGAGCTGATCTTTCAGCTGTTCAGAAAGCGTTTGCAGACGACGAGCATAGTCCAGTGCCACTTCGGTATCGTGAATCGAGCAGGGTCCGCACACCACCAGCAGACGCGGATCGCGGCCGGCAATAATGTCAGAGATAGTCTGGCGGGACGCCGCGACCTGATCCTGCTGTTCAGTTGTCAGTGGAAACTTCGCTTTCAGTTCTTCAGGCGTGATCAATACCTGTTCACCGGCGATATGCACATTGTTCAGCGCGTCTTTTTGCATGATGGCGATCCTTTGGCTCGATATAGCGGATAAGGGCTCCTCATTGAGGATTGCAAATACTGTATCACAGACAATACATAGCGCAAGATTACATGTACACATTTATTACCACAGGTCTGAATAAACCAACCTAACGACAAATAAGATCATATATATCATTTATTTAAATTTGATAACGGGATTAATTACAGCCTCCTTAATGTAAAATAAAGTTTACATACACTCTTATTGCGTTTCTGTCTGTTGCAGGCAAAATGAGAATATTGTTTATTTTCAGGCTGAGTCCATTATGCACGCCTCCCCACTGAACATCTCCCTCCGACCTTTTCTGCTAAGCGACGTCTCCGCGTTTACCGCTGCGGTCAATGCTTCTCTGGACAGCCTGATCCCGTGGATGGTCTGGGCGCATCACGATTACCAGCCTCATGATGCCGAAAGCTGGATCCGCTTTACCCACTGGCAACGGATGAAGGAGGAAGCGGAAGAGTTTGCGATTGTTGATCAGCATGACCAGCTGCTGGGGGGCGCAGGAATACGCTTTGCCCGCCATCCGGGTGACACCAGCGCAATAGGTTACTGGGTTCGCAGTGACGTTCAGCGCCAGGGAATTGCCAGCCGCGCGGTGGCAAAGCTACTCCCTCTGGGGTTTTCACGACCGGAGACCCGGTTGATTGAAATTCTGGCGGCGGAGGACAATCTGGCCAGTCGGAGAGTCGCTGAAAAGTGCGGCGGTCAGTTTATTGGCTGTCGCTATGGCCTGATCGTATTAGAGGCGGGACCGGTTAATACGGCGATTTATCATTTTCACCGGCCGGACGCCGGTTGACTGCAGGCTGCAAGGATGGCACTGACATAAAAAAGGGGCTGGCAGATGCCAACCCCTTGTTTGCTATTAACTTTTAGATGTCGCGTTAGCGATACCTTAGTTAAGACGCTCTTTAATACGAGCAGACTTACCAGTACGCTCACGCAGGTAGTACAGTTTGGCTTTACGCACAGCGCCACGACGTTTAACAGCGATGCTGTCAATTACAGGTGAATGAGTCTGGAATACACGCTCAACGCCTTCGCCGTTAGAAATTTTGCGAACAGTGAATGCAGAGTGCAGACCGCGGTTACGAATAGCGATAACCACGCCCTCGAATGCCTGCAGACGTTTTTTAGAACCTTCAACGACCCATACTTTCACTTCCACGGAATCACCCGGGCGGAAGGAAGGTACGTCCTGTTTCATCTGCTCTTGTTCAATTTGCTTGATAATGTTGCTCATAATTAAATCTCATATCCTGGGTAAACTGATAGTCGGGGAAGAGCTTACTCTTCCACATCATCGTTTTGTTGCTGCTGAGATTCCCGCTGGAACTCATTCAACAACCTTGCTTGCTCTTCAGTCAGAGCCAGGTTTTCCAGAAGTTCAGGTCTTCTCAGCCAGGTACGGCCTAGCGACTGCTTCAGACGCCAGCGGCGAATATCAGCATGGTTACCTGACAGTAATACTGCCGGGACTTCCACGCCGTCTAACACTTCAGGTCGGGTATAGTGCGGACAATCCAGCAAACCTTCAGAGAACGAATCCTCATCGGCTGACGCCTGCTTGCCGAGTACGCCGGGAATAAACCGGGCGACTGCGTCAATCATCGTCATCGCTGGCAGTTCCCCGCCACTGAGAACGTAATCACCGATTGACCATTCTTCATCAATTTCGGTCTGGATTACGCGCTCATCAATCCCTTCATAACGGCCACAGACCAGAATTAACTTGTCCCGTGCCGCCAGTTCGCAAACGCCCTGTTGGTCCAGTTTGCGACCCTGAGGTGAAAGATATATCACCCTGGCCCCTTCACCTGCCGCTGCTTTCGCTGCGGAGATGGCATCCCGTAAGGGTTGTACCATCATCAGCATTCCCGGTCCGCCGCCGTAAGGACGATCATCCACGGTACGGTGCCGGTCGTGAGTGAAATCACGAGGACTCCAGCTCTGAATGCTGAGCAGACCGTTTTTTACAGCCCGGCCAGTTACCCCGTAATCGGTAATAGCGCGAAACATTTCTGGAAACAGGCTAATAACACCAATCCACATTGTATTCGCCGTTACGTTACCGTTCGATTCGGAGATCAAAAACCAGGATCCCAATCTACCTCAATGACGCCAGTAGAGAGATCGACTTTCCTGATAACCTGTTCATCAAGAAACGGAATTAACCGCTCCTGAGCACCGAACGCATCCTTCAGGTTTGCCTTAACGACGAGAACGTCGTTCGAGCCGGTTTCCATCATATCGATGACTTTACCCATCTCGTAGCCTTCAAGGTTAACGACCTGGCAGCCCATAAGGTCTTTCCAGTAGTAGTCGCCCTCTTCCAGCGATGGCAACTGCGTCGAGTCAACCTGAATTTCGCAATTGGTTAACTGAGCCGCCGCATCCCGATCTTCAATGCCTTTGACTTTGATGATCAGGTCCTGATTGTGGTGCTTCCAACCTTCCAGTTCGACCTGCTGCCATTTACCGGCGCGCTGGATGAACCAGGGTTGGTAGTTGAAGATGCTTTCAGCGTCTTCAGTGGAGGAAAACACTTTGAGCCAGCCGCGAATACCGTAGGCGGCTCCCATCTTACCCAACACAATTGGGTTAACAGGAGGCTGTGCGGCAAGTTGTCTGCTCATGCTCACCACCGTGACAGATTAAGCTGCTTTCTTAGCTTCTTTGACCAGCGCGTTAACGCGGTCAGAAAGCGTTGCGCCCTGGCCAACCCAGTGCTCGATACGATCCAGATCAAGACGCAGACCTTCAGCCTGACCAGATGCGATCGGGTTGAAGAAACCAACGCGCTCGATGAAACGACCGTTGCGTGCATTGCGGCTGTCAGTGACGACGACCTGATAGAACGGACGCTTTTTAGCGCCGTGACGTGCCAAACGAATTGTTACCATAACATCCTCTTCAGTTAATAAAACACCCGGCCCCCATCGAGGAACGGGGTCCGGGTGCTGTATAAAAAGCCCGAAAATTTTACTCATTTTGGCGAAAAAAGCAACCCAAACCGTGCCTTTTCGGGCTTTTTTGTGGAACGCTTTAGCGGCCAGGGAAACCTGGCGGCATCATACCCTTCATGCCGCGCATCATTTTCGCCATACCGCCCTTCTTCATTTTCTTCATCATACGCTGCATGTCGTCGAACTGCTTTAATAAGCGGTTAACGTCCTGCACCTGCATACCGGAACCGGTAGCAATACGGCGCTTGCGCGAGCCTTTGATGATTTCTGGTTTCTCACGCTCTTTGCGCGTCATCGAGTTGATGATGGCTTCCATGCGCACCAGCACTTTGTCATCCATCTGCGACTTTACGTTATCTGGCAGCTGTCCCATACCCGGCAGTTTACCCATCAGGCTGGCCATGCCGCCCATGTTGCGCATCTGCTTTAGCTGCTCAAGGAAGTCATTGAGATCAAAACCGTCGCCGGTTTTCAGCTTCTTAGCCAGTTTCTCCGCCTGATCGCGGTCAACTTTGCTTTCGATGTCTTCAATCAGGGAGAGTACGTCACCCATGCCCAGGATACGCGAAGCAATACGCTCCGGGTAGAATGGCTCAAGCGCTTCGGTCTTTTCACCGACGCCCATGAATTTGATCGGTTTGCCGGTGATATGGCGAATTGACAGCGCCGCACCACCGCGTGCATCACCGTCAACCTTGGTCAGAATAACACCGGTCAGCGGCAGCGCTTCATTAAAGGCTTTTGCCGTGTTTGCGGCATCCTGACCGGTCATGGCATCGACCACAAACAGGGTTTCTACCGGCTTGATCGCCGCATGAACCTGTTTGATTTCGTCCATCATTGCTTCGTCAACGTGCAGACGGCCGGCGGTATCCACCAGCAGCACATCGTAGAACTTCAGACGAGCTTCACGCAGCGCATTGTTGACGATATCGACCGGCTTCTGGCTGAGATCGGACGGACAGAAATCCACGCCAACCTGCTGTGCCAGCGTTTCCAGCTGTTTAATTGCCGCCGGACGATAGACGTCGGCAGAAACCACTAAAACTTTCTTCTTGTGCTTCTCGCGCAGGAATTTACCCAGCTTAGCAACACTGGTGGTTTTACCGGCACCCTGCAGGCCCGCCATCAGCACCACGGCTGGTGGCTGTGCTGCCAGGTCGAGTGCGTTGTTCTCTGCACCCATCGCCGCAACGAGTTCGTTACGTACGATTTTGATAAACTCCTGACCTGGCGTCAGACTTTTATTCACATCATGACCGACCGCGCTCTCTTTCACACGGTTGATGAAGTCACGCACCACCGGCAACGCAACGTCAGCCTCAAGCAGTGCCATGCGCACTTCACGCAGGGTCTCTTTGATGTTCTCTTCAGTCAGCCTTCCGCGGCCGCTGATATTTCGCAGGGTTTGCGACAAACGATCGGTTAAATTATCAAACATGGTCTCTCACTAAAAAAAAGATCGCGAGGCGCCTGATCGGCAGAATGCGGCGGATTATAACACGAAGCCTCGGCGATCTCTGCAATTGCCCCTCAGATCGTTTGGAGCCTGCTTCGGCTGGCGCTATACTGCCTTTTTCCTTATCTGACTGAACCTGAAAGGATCTATGTTCGTTTTCGCGATAGTGGCGCTATTCGCCTACTCCTTAAGTCTTGCCTTGATCATTCCCAGCCTGTTGAAACGTAACGGCGGCTGGCGGCGAATGGCGATGCTCTCTGCCTGTGTGGCGCTGGTGACACACGCGGTGGCCTTGCAGCAACGCATATTTGCTATTGATAGCGGACAGAACTTAAGCCTGCTTAACATTGGTTCACTGGTCAGCCTGTTGATTTGCGCCATCATGACCATTGTGGCGTCACGCAACCGTGGCTGGCTACTGCTGCCGATTGTTTATAGCTTCGCGCTGATCAATCTGGCCTTTGCCACCTTTGTCCCCAATGCGTTCATCACGCATCTGGAAACTACGCCAGGCATGATGATCCACATCGGCCTGTCGCTGTTCGCCTACGCAACGCTGATCATCGCCGCGCTTTATGCGCTGCAGCTGGCGTGGATCGATTATCAGTTAAAAAACAAGCGACTGGCGTTCACCCAGGATATGCCGCCGCTGCTGACCATCGAACGTAAGATGTTTCATATCACCCAGGTTGGCGTCGTGCTGTTAACGCTGGTGCTCTGCACCGGTCTGTTTTATATGCAGGATCTCTTCAGCGCAGAAAACGTCGATAAAGCCGTGCTCTCGATCATCGCGTGGTTTGTTTATATCGTTTTGCTCTGGGGGCACTATCATGAAGGCTGGCGTGGTCGCCGCGTCGTCTGGTTTAACTGCAGCGGTGCGGTGCTGTTGACCATGGCTTACTTCGGCAGCCGCATCCTGCAGCATCTGCTTGTCCCTGGTTCTCGTTAAAAAGGAAGTTTTGCGTTGGAGAATGTTTCAACTACCACGCTGATTATTATTCTCTGCATCATGGTACTGGTTTCAGCTTATTTCTCAGGCTCTGAAACCGGCATGATGACACTGAATCGCTATAAACTGCGCCATCAGGCTAAAAATGGTGATCGCGCAGCTCGACGTGTCGAAAAACTGCTGCGCCGCCCGGATCGTCTGATCAGTCTGGTGCTGATTGGTAATAACCTGGTCAATATCCTTGCTTCCGCGTTAGGCACTATTGTCGGAATGCGTCTGTATGGTGATGCGGGTGTCGCCATTGCAACCGGCGTGCTGACCTTCGTGGTGCTGGTCTTCGCTGAAGTGTTACCCAAAACCGTGGCGGCCCTTTATCCGGAAAAAGTGGCCTATCCGAGCAGCTTTTTACTTACTCCGCTGCAATACATCATGCTACCGCTGGTCTGGCTGCTGAACACCATTACCCGGCTGCTGATGCGCCTGGCAGGTATTCGCTCTGACGGCTCTGTTAACTCAGCGCTGAGCAAAGAGGAGTTACGCACCATTGTCTATGAGTCGCGTAGCCTGATGTCACGCCGTAACCAGGACATGCTGCTCTCCGTGCTCGACCTGGAGAAAGTCAGCGTTGACGACATTATGGTGCCGCGTAATGAGATTGTTGGTATCAACATCAACGATGACTGGAAGTCAGTCGTGCGCCAGCTAAGCCATTCACCTCATGGCCGCATTGTGCTGTTCAGAGATTCACTGGATGACTGCGTCGGCATGCTTCGTGTGCGTGAAGCCTGGCGCATGATGACGGAGAAAAAAGAGTTCACTAAAGAGACGCTGCTACGCGCCGCCGATGAAATCTACTACATCCCCGAAGGAACGCCGCTGAACACCCAGTTGGTGAAGTTCCAGCGCAATAAAGAGAAAGCGGGCGTGGTGGTGGATGAATATGGCGACATCAAAGGGCTGGTGACGATAGAGGACATTCTGGAAGAGATTGTCGGTGACTTCACTACCTCCATGTCACCGTCGCTGGCGGAAGAAGTGATGCCGCAGAATGATGGCTCCGTGCTGATTGAAGGCAGTGCCAGCGTGCGCGAAATCAATAAGGCCTTTAACTGGGATCTGCCAGAGCAGGAAGCGCGTACCATCAACGGCATGTTACTGGAAGCGCTGGAGGAGATCCCTTCTAATGCCACACGTGTTCAGATTGGCCATTACAACGTCGATATTCTGGACGTGCAGGATAATATGATTAAACAGGTGCGCATCACGCCGAAGACGCCGCTGAAAAAATCGGTCGGTTCCTGAAGCCATAAAAAAACGCCGCAATCGAAATGATGCGGCGTTTTTTTTAGCAGAGAAGCCCTGACTAGATGTGCAGTTCTTTCAGCTTTTCAGCAGGCAGTTTCAGATCGTCATTACGGTTAACGCCGATCTCATGCGCCAGCACATTGCGGGCAATCTGCTGCGCTTCATCCAGTGAGTGCAGCTTGTAGCTGCCACACTGATATTCATTCAGCTCAGGGATCTGGTTCTGATCTTTCACTTTCAGAACATCTTCCATCGCCCCTTTCCACGCTTTCGCAACGCGCTGCTCGTCTGGCGTACCAATCAGGCTCATGTAGAAGCCGGTACGGCAGCCCATTGGCGAGATATCGACGATTTCCACACCGTCACCATTCAGGTGATCACGCATGAAGCCGGCAAAGAGATGCTCCAGCGTATGAATGCCACGCTCAGTGAGGATATCAATGTTCGGACGGCAAAAACGCAGGTCAAAAACGGTAATCGTATCGCCATGCGGAGTCTTCATGGTTTTCGCAACGCGGACTGCCGGTGCGCCCATGATGGTGTGATCAACGGTAAAACTGTCCAGTAGTGGCATACGTCACCTCCTGTTCTGAGAATTTTTTTTAAAACGATGAAACTTTTCTGTTCGCCCAACGTCTGAATATATGAAAGACGCGCATTTGTTATCATCATCATCCCTGACAACAGAGATGTTAATTTGGCCACATTGATGTGGCCTTTTTCTTTTCTACCCTTCCCGGCTCGCCAGATACGCTTCAAAATCCAGCTTATCATTTGCTTCCAGCTGCTGCTGTGCAGCAACAGATTCCTGCGCCTGACGCGTGAAATCTTCTTCTGTCAGCACTTCCAGCGGTTCTTCACAGAGCATATGGCGATACTGTTCAGCCAGTGCCACGCCGGTGCCGGTTACACCATTATCCTTCATTGCCTGAAGGATGCGCGCCGAGTAGGTTAGCTCAGGATCATCAAAGGATGCTACCAGTTGATCACAAACCTGCTGATATTCCGTGCTGTCCTGATTGTGACTGTCTAAGACTTCAGCAACCCGGCGCAGGTCGGCAAACAGGGTTTTGCCCACTTCAACCAGCGAATGTTCCGCTTCTCCACAACCCACCGCAATTTTCTGATCCGGTTTACGCCCTTCGAGCACCACCCGATTCCAGTTTTTGCGGGTGCATTGCAACTCATCTGCACTCATTTCCGGTGCATCCGCCAGGGTACACCAGATCAGGAACAGATCGAGGAAGCGAACCTGATTCTCATCGACGCCGATGGCAGAGAACGGATTGATATCCAGTGAACGTACTTCAATGTATTCGATGCCACCGCGCAGCAGCGCATCAGAAGGCGCTTCACCCGAGCGTGTAACACGCTTAGGCCGGATGGGCGCATAGAGCTCGTTCTCAATCTGCAGCACGTTAGTGTTGAGCTGCAGCCAGTTACCGTCAGCATCTTTGGTGCCCATCGCTGCATACTCATCTGACGGCGTCTTGATCGCTTTTTTCAGCGCAGTGACATAGCCTTCCAGCGAGTTAAACGTGATGCCCAGAGCGCTCTGCGATTTATTGGTGTAGCCTAAATCGCTCAGACGCAGCGAGGTGGCATACGGCAGCCACATCGTATCTTTGTCATTGGTTTCAAATGGCAGCGCACTCTCACGACCCTGCAGGAAACTGGAGCTGATAGCCGGTGATGCGCCAAACAGATAAGGTATCACCCAGCCGAAGCGATAGTAGTTACGAATCAACCGCAGATAACCTGCGGAGATAGTCTCTTTTCCGCTTTCCTGATCTTTCACGTCAGCCCACTCCTGCCAGAAAGAAAGTGGCAGCGAGAAGTTATAGTGAATGCCAGAGATCGTCTGCATTAACGCGCCGTAGCGGTTTTTCAGACCTTCGCGGTAAAGGGTCTTCATCTTACCGATATTGGATGTGCCATATTGCGCCAGCTCAATATTGTCAGCATCGTCAATGACGCACGGCATACTGAATGGCCACATGCGTTCATCACCGAGTTCACGGGCAACGTGACGGTGGATATCGCGCAGGAACGCCAGCATATGATCAATGCTGTGATCCACTGGCGTGATGAATTCCAGTAACGTTTCGGCAAAATCAGTAGTGATCCAGTCATGTTTCAGCGCCGAGCCCAGAGATTCCGGGTGGCCGCTTTTTGCCAGATCGCCATTTTCCTGTACACGCAGCGTTTCACGCTCGATGCCACGACCAATCCCTTTAAGGGCATTGGGATGCGCTTCCAGCCAGGATAGCGCTTTAGATACGTCCGGGATCACATTACCCCCCCGCTGTGATAATAATTTATTTTTGTTCAGCATAATGTTAACCGTAGCCCCGAATCTGTGCGAATCAATGCCACCATTGCATACCCTGTAATGTGGCAGTCGCGATAACGATATAACGCAGTGTTTTACCGACAGCGAGAAACAGTATCGCTGGCAGCCAGGCGAAACGTAACCAGCCCGCGAGAACGCAGAGCAGATCACCTATCACCGGTAGCCAGCTGAATAAAAGTGCTGCTGGTCCCAGTCGGTGCAACCACGTCATTGCTGTGTCATGCCATCGCCCCTGACGTTTTAACGGCAGCAGGCGACCAATAAGAATGTTGGTTAAACCGCCCAAGGTGTTTCCCAGTGATGCGGCTACAAGCAACCCGTAAACTGATGTCTTTTTTGCTATCAATAGTGCTATCAGTAATGCTTCAGAACTTCCCGGCAGGAGCGTCGCACTCAGAAAACTGCTGCCAAACATCGAGGCATAGGTAAGTACTTCACTCACAGTAAACGAACATCCACCACTGCCATGCCTGCCGCTTTAGCGGCCTGAATACCAAAGTCTGCATCTTCGAACACCACACAACGTGCCGGCGCCACACCCATCAACTCAGCGCAGCGCAAGAAGGTCTCAGGCTCAGGTTTATGATGCTGTACGTCGTCAGCGCCGACGACTGCCGTAAAGAGCTCACGCACGCCAAGCTGCGTCAGTAACGCCTCTGCCATGCTATGTTCAGTTCCGGTCCCCACAGCCATAGGACGACGCCCGTGATACGCCTTCGCCACCTCCAGTAAAGGCAGCGGCTTAACGTTTTCCAGCAGCATCGCTTTCACAGCAGCGGTTTTTTCTGCAGCAAGAAGATGAGGGTCGTGTGACGACTGATTGGATTCAATGATGAATTGCGCAAGCCGCCAGGCAGGTGCGCCATTAAAGTCGATAATACGTGCTTCATCCAGCGTTAATCCGTAACGCTGGAGCACCTGACGCCACGCTTTTCGATGTGTCGGCTCAGTATCAAGAATCGTGCCGTCCATATCAAAAATCAGGCCGTCATATTGATCGTACATTGTCACTCCGGACATTCACCAAATGAGACATTACTTTAGCCTAATGTGGACAGGTTGTCGCCAGGGGGGATGAACAGCAAATGCTTTGAAAGCATTAGCAATTTTTGTTTTCAGATAAAGGTGATCGTGCGCGGCCAGCGATAACCGTACGAATTTTCAGCGATTTTTTAACATTACTCTGGCAGGCAAGCGGTGGCGGACGGGCGTGGGCAGTAAAATGGCGATCTCTGAGGCGGAGAAAATGTGTTACGTGTCGCTTAAGTCAGGATGATGAATCAATGGGGCAGATCAGGCAGGAAAACAGTGTGGGTAAAGCCAGAGGGTAACTGCAGGGGAGCAGTTCAGGATGCTCGTTCAGCGCTTGCTGTACAGGGTATAAAAAAGTATGTCTCTTTTGAGGTCTTAGCGATGATTACGCCAAATTCATTGAGGGAACTTAAAACTGAAGAAGATGGTGCATCCAGGAGGATTCGAACCTCCGACCGCTCGGTTCGTAGCCGAGTACTCTATCCAGCTGAGCTATGGAT
>NZ_JAUTYS010000025.1:0-13099 GCF_041982285.1 Pantoea sp. ANP04
GAGTCGATCTGGACCGACCGCTACGGCCGGGTAAAGGTGAAGTTTCACTGGGACCGTCTGGCGAAGGGCGACGACACCAGCTCCTGCTGGGTGCGCGTCTCCAGCGCCTGGGCGGGTCAGGGGTTCGGCGGGGTGCAGATCCCGCGTGTTAACGACGAGGTGGTGGTGGACTTTATTAATGGCGATCCGGACCGTCCGCTGATCATCGGCCGCGTGTACAACGAGGCGAGCATGCCGCCGTGGGCGCTGCCGGCGGCGGCGACGCAGATGGGCTTTTTAAGCCGGTCAAAGGACGGCACGGCGGATACGGCGAACGCGCTGAGGTTTGAGGATAAGGCGGGTGAGGAACAGGTCTGGCTGCATGCCGAGAAGAACATGGACACTGAGGTTGAGAACAATGAAACCCACAGCGTCGGCAGCAACCGGACTAAAACCATCGGCGGCAATGAAACAACCGAGGTGAAGAAAAATCGTACAGAAACGGTTGATCAAAATGAAACCATTACCGTTCATCAGAATCGTACTGAAACGGTGGATGGTAATGAAACCATCACTGTACACAGTAATCGCACTGAAACAGTCGATCAGAATGAGAAAGTGCGTATTGGTCAGAATCAGTCGGTAACGATTAATGGCAACCAGACACTGAAAGTGGATAGGGCGAAAGCTGAAACCATTGCACTGGCTTCAATGCTCAATGTCGGTCTGGCTCAGAACACCAATATTGGCGCGGCATACATGCTAAACGTTGGTGGCGGCTGGATGACCAATGTCGGCGGAATGCAGGCACACCATGTCGGCATGAAATATTCGCTCAATACCGGACGGGATATGGCATTGACTGCCGGGACTACTGCGGAGTTCAGTGCTGAAGACAAAATCACCCTGGTATGTGGCGAATCGATGATTGTGCTTGAGCATAATGGCACCATCACCATCAGCGCGAACAAGATCAAGCTGGTCGGTGAGAAGGTGATTGATATCGACGGAACACAGATAGACATCAACTGATTATGGAAAATTTTGCTAACCATAGCGCTTTTCCAGCGCTGCTGTTTGAGTCGCTTGACCAACATGATCATGGCTTTAACGTCCTGGTGGCTCGCGTCAGTTACGATCTTGATATCATCACCGGTAAGCTGACCTTGTGTGAAGATCAGGGCGAACTCTTCGAGCAGGATTACTATTACGATGAACCGGGTACCAGCAGTGTGCGTTTTGAAAGCGACCTTGCGCCTTATAAACCCAGACTGGATGTGGTGATCAATGGCACTGCGTGGGCACCCGAAGATAAGCCCGTGCGGCATCTCACTGTAGGCGCTCGAATCGGTGATTTCACCCGTCTGCTAAATGTTTATGGCCCGCGCGAGTGGCGAAAAATGGTTGCCACCTGGCAGCTCACTAACGGGAAGCCTGTTACGCATGTTGATTTACGCTATGAATTTGCTCAGGGAGGCTTTTACCGACTGGAAAAAGGTGAGGAACTGGCATCATCTTTTAATAGTGTTGGCATAGGTTGGTTACCGGCTAAGGCTCAGAAAGAGCTAAAACTTCAGCATCTTCCGGCACCCCAGTTTGAACTACTGCCCAACCCTGTTAAGAATATTGAAGATGAAAATCTGCCTGCCGGTTTTGGTTTCTATGGTAGAGGCTGGCATCCTCGTATTACGTTTGCCGGTACCTATGATGAAGCATGGAAACAGCATCGGCATCCGTTTCTGCCCGCTGATTTTAAGTTTGACTACTGGTGTGGCGCGCATCCCTGGATGCAATTCCCCTTGCCCAAACCTATGACAAGCATTCCCGTCACACTCAAAAATCTGATATCGCATCAGGAAAAGAGTGGGCAGCAGCTCGATTTTTCTGTACCGGTTGAAACACTTTTTGCTTTTGTTACCACGCAGCAGGGCGCCGGGTTGACGTATGATTTGCAACTCGACACGCTGGTTATCGATCTACCCACGCGCAAAGTGCATTGCAGCTATCGCGTGGTATTTTCTGAACAACTGGAACCCGCAATGACCGAGTTACGCTTTATCGCTATGGATGAGCGGAAAGTGATGGTACAACGTGCGCAGCAACAGCTTACCGACAGTCAGGCTGACAGTTTTATCCCCCTACCACCTTCGCTCTTGGCTCTTATCAACAAGGAGCAACGCCATGGCTGATAACTATGCCGCACGTAAAGACGGCGTATATAAAGTTGTCGGTTTAGCACCGGATCTCTGTTTTACCCCCGGTATTCAGCCACCGGTTCCTTATCCGGTAACGGCTACGCTGGCGCCTTCAAAAAGCACTGTCGATAGCGTGAAATTTAATGGTCATCCGGCGTTTGTTTATAAATCAAGCTACGTCCCTACCACTATTGGTGATGCAGCAGGGCGCAATAAAGGTGTGGTGAGTGGAACGGTTGAGGGTGACTGCTGGTCAATAGAGCACAGCCCGGACACCTATATTGGTGGTTATCCCTTAAACCGTGTGCAGGATCTTTTTGCCATGAATGGCAAAGCGCTTGGCGGACGTGGTGGAAACCTGACAAAAAAAGAGACGTGGGAAAGGCGTAAGGCTCTGATAGAAAAAGGGAAGAAAAGTAAGGACCCTAAAGTGGTGCAGGCGGCTTTGCGGCTTGAGCAGAATAATACTGGCATGGAAAAGGCGAGGTTAGCGGACTATGTTTATGAGCCCCGCGATCCCACCAGACCTATGCCTGAAATACCTGAAGGCTGGAAAGATATCAGTGACGACCCTGAGGCGCTGGCAAAATATAACCTTACGCCAAAATCACTAAGAATCGCTAAAGACCCGGGTTTCCGTGCAAGGGTATATGAGCCCGACGAAGCTTTTTTTGGAAAAGATATGTCTGCATCCGTCGTATTTAGAGGTACGCGAATGACGGAAACCGCTGACTGGAAAAACAATGTTCAGCAGGGCATGGGTGTAGACTCAAATTATTACAAACAGGCTGTTTCAATAGGCACATCGGTTCGACGCTCCACAGCGCCAATTGATATGACAGGACATTCTCTGGGAGGCGGAATGGCTTCATCAGCTTCACGGGCAAGCGGAAAAACGGGCTGGACATTCAACTCTGCTGGATTGAAATCATCAACCGTTAAAAAGTACAGCGGCGAAGTACCTGTCACTGAAACGGCAGAAAATATCTCTGCTTATCGTGTCAAAGGTGAAATTCTTACTATGATACAGGAGCCTGGATTCTGGGCAGGGGCTGCAGTGATAGGTGGACTAGGACTTACTGGACTGAAAACTCTGGGGCCATGGGGTGCAGTTGCATTTAGTGCGTTAGGAGTGGCGTTGGTAGCGTCTCCTTCTGCAGTTGGCAACAAGCATCCTATGGATGGCGGAGAGGGAAGCGCAATTGATATGCATGGGATGGACCAGGTAAAACACTGTATTGAACTGGAGAAAGATAATGACGAGAAGTTGTTATCTTCAATTTAAGGAGAAAAAATGGTTAAGTCTCTTATAAAAAAAGTAGCCCGCTATGGTGGTCTGATATTTTTAATTTCGATTTCAGGATGTAATGCAATGAGTAAATATCCTCCAGAACAATTTTTCCATGGTACACAATTGAGCCTTGCCCAGGCTATCGCCAGTGAGAATATCGCTGATGTCAGGAAGCTAACCCCTGACACCTCTCTTAATAAGCCAGGTAAGCAGGACATGACATTGCTCTATTTTGCTTTACAGCAAGCAAAAAATAGAAAAAGCCAGCAATTAGAAATCATCAGTCAGCTTGTCAAAGCCGGTGCCGACCCTCTTCAGGATGTGCCTGATATGGGCAGTGTCGCTGAATTAGTCGCCACATCGCCGCACCCGGAGTTTATGGCTGCGTTAATTGATGGTGGCATGGACGTGAATGTTAAAGTCCAGGGGCAACCCTTGCTGCATGATGCCGCTTCAGATGGTACCTTAAAAACTCTGGCTCTGATGGTAAATCGCGGCGCAAATGTTAATGCGACAGACTCGCTGGGAAAATCAACAGTTATGGCTGCGTTGGATGGAATGCAGTTAGATACCGTCGAGTGGTTACTGAATCACGGAGCCAATCCTAATGCGGTTGAAAAAAACACCGGATGGTCATTTATGCGTCAACTTGACGATGTGATCAAACGCAATAATGGTGAGAAAGGTTCTACACAGGACAAGTTAATGGAAATTCATAAGCTTGCTAAACAAAAAGGTGGACGTGCTTAATTTTGATTCCTGCTGATGAAGTTATGGCTGCTTTCGTCAGTGAAAAGACAAGGATGTCATAATGGCTTTAAGGAAAAATCAATAGATTTATTATTATTCAATATCAGTATGCCAGATTGCTTAAATATAATAAATCAGTTGCCACTGAGGATGATGCCATTTGTTTTAACTGTGATTGGTTTATTTTCTTGATTGGAAAAGAATGTTATAAGATTATTCCATGGGCCAGAAGGTTGAGCTGGCATAAGCGATGCTAAAGCCAACATAAGAGAATCTTGTTTAGTTCTGTTAGATAACAAATTAGATTGGCTTAAAAGCAGCGTATAGAAATACTTTTCTATTTTATTGAATGTAGATTGTGAAGGCAGATACAAAAGCTAAGGAGTGGTTTTTATTTTTAGTGCGGGTTCTGATCGCAATTGAAAGGTTATGCAATATTTTTGGTAACGTGATGAACTAAATATTCGCTCCCCAGTATGTAAGGGTCTACTTATCAGGGTCTTGCCAGAAATGTAGTGGGATAGTTGTATATGGTTGATAAGGCATGATGCCGCTCCACGTATTAAAAATGAAAATGCTGAGGGGTTTAATATTATTCTGAATAAAATTATTAAGCGCCAGGATATGAGGTTTTTTTAAAGTATGGGTCAGATGATTTATTTTCAGGAGTTAGAAAATAACATTGATATAAAAGCAACTCGCCGGAGGTGAATTTTGGGTTTTATAAGGAAAGTAATCTTATTGCCGTTAATATTTTCTTTGTTAACTTTACAGGCTTGTGATGATATGAAGAAAATCCATCCGGAGGATTACTTTTCAGGAAGCCAGTTACAACTGGCACAGGCAATTGAAGATGGCAATGTTGATGAGGTGGAAAAATTATCAACTCAAACTGATCTTAATAAACCTGGCGAGAAGGATTTGACCCTTTTGTATTATGCCCTCAGTGAAGCTTCAAATAAGGACGTTAACAGACTCAATGTAATGAGTGTTCTGGTAAAGCATGGCGCCGATCCTGTTCAATACGTTGCCGATATGGGTTCTGTGGCAAGTAACACAGCGGGATATTCAGATCCTGCTTTTGTCAAAGCATTAATCAAAGGAGGGATGGATAAAAACGCGAAATTTGACAGCACGCCGATAATATTTTATGCAACTAATGAAAAAGCCTTCCCTACTCTAAAGTATTTTGTTGAAATAGGTGCTGATGTCAATGCGAAAGATAGCTTAGGACAAACAGCAATTTTTGAGGGGATGTATGGTCGACAATATGATCAGGTTGAATACCTTCTTCATCATGATGCGCATGCAAATGTTACTGATGTGAATAATGTAACTTTTAATCAACTGTTGGATAAAATTATTAGTAATACAAATAAAGATAATACAAAGGCCCTTAATAAGCTAGAAGATATAAGAAAATTAACGCAAAAAAATTAATAGATGTTTGGGCTAAATTGAAAATCATCATCTTATGAATGCTTGAATTTTCGATTAATGTAGACTGAGATGAACCTGTCATAGTTATACTCAGTGACAGGTTCAGATTGCATAAAGGCCTGCTTATGCAGGTTTTTTCGTGATTTAACAGATGTTCAGAAGTGCTGGCTGGGGTGTCAGAAATATAGTGATAATAAACCTTAACTGCATCACTTTCTGGCGTGATAGCGAGACGGTCCAGTACTGGTATGATTGCTCGTACCTAAATGATGGGGCATGATGATTACTACTCTGACATTGCAATTATTATATGCCTGATTTTAAGTATATGTTCTGGCCTCACTAATTTATTCTGCAACTAAACCCTTTTTGACAAGATTTGACTGCTTCATCTTTTTTCACCTCAATTCATAAATGATTAAACGGTATCAGGTGAAACTATTCACCTGAACTGCATGGCATGCCTCAGATCTTATTCCTGAGTAAACAAGTTTAATAAATAATTCCTTCTTTAACCTGTACAGTTTCGCACGGAGCTCCAATGGCAACCGGAAATACGATTGGTAAATTACAATATGCGCCTGCGCCACAAGGCCATGTGGCGGCGGGCAGTGCCAACCCGCCGAAAAAGAAAAGCTGGTGGAGCAGTTATGGCGACTGGGTGCATACCGGTCTGGACGTGTTAGGCGCAGTTCCTGTTGTCGGCGCGGTAGCTGACGGCGCGAACGCCGCGATTTACACCGCAGAAGGGGATTATGGTAACGCTGCACTTTCAGCCGCTTCGGCGGCAGCTAACTTTGTACCCGGTGGCGGGGCGGCGTTTAAAGCCGGTAAGCTGGCAGCAAAAGCGGGTAAAGCGGTAGAAGCCGCAAAAGTGGGCAAAGGCATTGCAAAAGAAGGGGCTGAACTGGCTGAAAAAGCAGCCGTCAAAGCTGAAACGACCGCTGCTAAAGCCGAAGCTAAAGCCGCTAAAAAAGAAGCTGATGAAGTTATCAGCGCTAAAAAAGCGGGCAGCGAAAAGGGAGGCAGTGACAAAGGGCATGCGCAGAAAAAGACTGAGCCGTGCAAAATTCCGGCAAGGCCTCTGCCGCAGGTGGATATGGCGATTGGTAGTCCGGTTAACCCTGTACTGGGTATCAAACTGCTGTTCGGCCCTGAAGATAATGATTTCTCTTTCCCGGCATCAGTTCCCCTTAACTGGCAGCGCTACTATTTTTCTGATGAAATCGGCAATGGCTGGCTGGGACAGGGCTGGTCACTGCCCATTTCACAGGAAGTACGTAAGAAAGCGGGTCTGCTGGTCTTAATGGATGAACAGGGTCGCGAAATTGAGTTCCCCTATCCGGAAGCGGGCCGCCAGCCTCAGCTTCATCGCTATGAGCAACTCTACCTCTCGCAGCCGCAGCCTGAGGAATTTTGTATTTCGGCCGCGGATGAAAGCCAGCACTGGCACTTTACACATAAAGCTGAATCTGACCGCTGGCTGTTGTCTGCCATCAGCGATCGTCATGGCAACCGGCTGACGCTCCGTTATGATATCCGGCATCTGCCGGTGCAGATTGAAGATAGCGCTGGTCGTCGATTTAATATCAACTTCTCTCAGTTTGAATCGGACACGGGGAGTGCTTTTTTCCGTATCACCAGCGTCAGCGTCTGTTATCCGTCTGATCCTCTGAATGCCGAAATTCTGTGTCGCTACGATTATTCACCTCAGGGTGACCTGATTGCCGTGCGTAATGAGCTCAACGAGGTGCTGCGTGAATTCCTTTACCGTAACCATATTATGGTGGCGCATCGTCGTGCGGGCGAAATGGAGTGTTTTTATCATTACGATAAATATTTCCCTGAAGGAAAGGTACTGGCACATCGCGACAGCCTCGGCGGGGAATGGCGTTTTGAATATGGCAGCCAGACTACAACGGTCACTGATGCACTGGGACGCGTGACACGCTATGACTTTGACGACAATAAGGAACTGATTGGCTATCAGGATGCGATGGAAGGGCATATTCGTATTAGACGTAATGCCCGCGGTCAGATGACACAAGTCACCGACCAGAGCGGCCGATTTACACGCTACCGCTATGATGAACGCGGCAACTGTACGGCCATCATTGAGCCAGATGGTCAGACTACACGTTTTGATTATCATGAACGCTGGAACACGCCGGTTCGTGTGACCAACATGCTGGGCGGCTCGCGTGAATTTATCTACGACACAGCAGGAAACTTAATCCGTTTTTCGGATGAGATAGGACGCATTACAGAATACAACCATGATGACCGTGGCAATCTGGTCAGGGTGCGTGATGCTGCGGCGGGCGTACAAACGTTATGCTGGAACCAGGCCAACTTTCTGATCAGTCATACCGATTGCTCAGGGCGCACAGCGACATTTGACTATGACAAATATGGCTGGATGAAGCAGCAGACGGATGCCGCAGGCAACCAGACGCTGTTTTATAACCGATGGAATGGCCTGCCCCAGCGTATTGTGCATGCCGATGGTGGAACGGAAAGCTTTGAGTTTGACCGCTGGAGACGTCTGATTGCCTGGCAGGATCCTCAGGGGCAGGTTACGCGCTGGACGCTGGCTGCTGATGGCTTGCCGCTATCACGCACTGATGCACTCGGCCACAGTATTGGCTATGAATACGATCTGGCCCGTCGCCTGACCGCACTGATTAATGAGAACGGTGCACGATATACATTCCGCTACGACGCCCGGGATAACCAGGTCGAGGAGCGCGGGTTTGATGGTTGCAAAACGCGTTATGAATATGATGACAGTGGCTGGCTGCTGATTCGTATTGAAGAAGGCGATGGCAGCGGGCAGGTAATCCACTCGCACTATCAACGGGATCCCGCCGGGCGATTGCTGGAAAAGCTGGTGTCGCGCGGTGGAGATGCCACATGGCAACGTACCCGCTATCGTTACGATGCGCTGGGACGCCTCACGGCCGGTGTCAATCACGGCGGACGCTCTGAACTCGAATGGGATGATGCCGGACAGTTGCTTACTGAACGGACGCTGGTTCGGGGTCACCGTTATGAACTGCGCCACAGCTATGACGAGCTGGGTAACCGGACGCACACCATCTTACCGGATGGGCGGGAACTGAAGCAGCTCTACTACGGCAGCGGGCATCGGGTGCAGGTCAACTTGGGTAACCGTATTATCAGTGAAAGCGAACGTGACGTTATGCACCGTGAAGTGCGCCGTACCCAGGGTGCAATCACAAGTGAATATCTTCACGACGAAATGGGACGGCTGATAAGCCAGCGTGCGGGCCGTGGCGCGCAGTCAGCGGTGGCACGCGAGTATGTCTGGCGGCGCGATGGCCAGCAGACGCAGATGACGGATAAATACACAGGCGATTATCGCTACGAATATGACGCGCTGGGACGGATGACGCGGGCGCGTGATGAGCATTTCGCCTTTGACCCGGCGCACAATCTGCTGAGTGAAACTCAGACGCAGCCATTACAGGATAACCGGCTCAGGGTTTATGAAGATAAACGCTGGACCTATGACGGCTTTGGTAATGTGACGCGCAAACAGAGCGGCCGCCACACAGACCAGCAGTTTATCTGGAACGCTGAACATCAGCTGACCGAATCGATGAGCACCCGCCACGGGACTGAGCAGCGAACCACTTACGGCTATGATGCATTTGGACGTCGAAGCTGGAAACGCGATGCTTTTGGTATCACGCGCTTCATCTGGGAAGGCAATCGCCTGCTGAGTGAGGTGAGAGGCTCGCGCCAGCACCTCTGGATTTACGAGGATGACAGCTTTGCTCCGCTGGCGCAGATCAGTCTGCAGCAGGGCGAGACGGAGCATGAAGCGCAGGTTAACTGGTATCATAACGACGTGTCAGGTCTGCCACGAGAGCTGACTGGTGCTGATGGCAGTGTGGTCTGGCGTGCCGTCTATCGTGCCTGGGGCAATACGCTGCGTATAGAGCAGGCAGCCGGAGAGAATGCAGAGCCGGTTTATCAGCCGCTGCGCTATCAGGGTCAGTATTTCGATGCGGAAACAGGTTTGCACTATAACCGCTTTCGCTATTATGATCCGGATGCGGGCAGGTTTGTGAGCCAGGATCCAATAGGGCTTGCCGGTGGGGTTAACCTTTATCAGTATGCGCCGAATCCGCTGAGTTTTGTGGATCCGCTGGGGCTGAGTAAATGTTCTTTAGTTAAAGCTAAAAGCAGAAGTGATGCTTTGAAACGGGCTAAGGAGCACGCTCAGGTTCCAAGGGTGTCTAGGGGGGGACGCAATATTAGTATTGATGAACTTAACCCTACGAGCCGGGGTAGAACTTGGGCGGGAATGAAATCTGACGGAGGGAAATCACTGGGAAGAGAAAATCGGTATGGCAAAAATAAATGGTTTGAGCATCCAGACGGACATCCTGATGCTGGGCAGCCTGGTGTGCCAAAACATCATGAGTCAGGTCATATACATTCAGTAAATCCTAAAGGTGAAGAGGTAATATTTACATGGTAGCTAACGAAAGATTAATAAAAATTCCCATTCCTAATTTTAACGAAATTATTGAAATCAAAAAAGACTCGGAAGCTTTTTGTTTATGCTACCAATTTAATGTTGATGACTACGGGTATGGTCCATATGGTTTTGATACGGATAAAGCTAAAGATTTACTCAAGGTTCTATTTTCTGAAATATATTACTATGACAATCAGGTTAAAGGGTTGGTAAAAAAAACAGTACTCGACTCTGAAGGTCTGTACTTTTTTAAACGTTGGGAGAAGTTAAAATCTGACTTGGATAGTTATAAGTTGACGATTAAGAAAAATGAAATTTTAGCTAGGAAAGGTCTTGCTGTAGAGGTCTTGAATGAAAAGCCTGAGTTGTATGACGTTTATGAGAATGATAAGTTATCATCCCGGGTGCTAAATGAGTTGAGCCGGCAGGGATGCGAATTTTTTATTGTCAATAACTACATGCCGCAAGGCGGGAAATGCCTTATTTTCACAGATTCATCTTGCTTGGATAAGGTAAAGTCAATCGCTAAAGATCTTGAAATACAATTCGACTCATTTCCTTCTATAGATTCGTTGAAAGCATGGTAATTTATTATGAATGATGGTTGCAATGTTGTGTGTGTGTGCGAGCTTTTATATTCCATTCTAAATATATTGAAAGATGCTTAAGTAGAAAGTTGTTAGCATTTAGGTTTGTAGCTTATCAGTAATGCGTTGGCGTTTTCATGATAATTTTAGCTCGGGATCGCCTCGTTCAAGCGGGAGCATGTGGGGCATAAGTGCGCATCAGAGTTAGTACTAAAACTGTGCCGCAACTGATTGGCTTAATGTAAGAAAAGGAATGTATGTTAGGATTGGGCCAAGTTCTCTAATAGAGAGGTTAAAGATATTAAGGTTGTGACGTGATATATTTTAAGTGAATTAAAAATTTATTTCCTCTCACCAAAATATGCCTATTAAGAGAGTTAATGCTATGGTTTTTTATATTAAGCTAACATAGGGTAGATTGTTTGGTTAGGTCCTGTATTTAAATGCAGAGTAAGTTAGGTGAAATTGCATAATCATCAACTGTAATTTCTCAATATGAGATGAATTGTTCACAGTAGATTCGCACATCCATTATGTTATTATGAACAACAAACTCCGAATTGTTTAATGTGGCCAAGAGATATTATTTTTTATTAATAGTTAGCTCGTAGAATGTTATTTATTTCGAACCTTCGATATTTATTTGGTTGTTATAGCAGTGTTAGGGATAAAGTTTCAATCTTAAATATGTTATAATTTTTCCTTGAGTGAATTTTTTCTTAATAATTTTGTCTAATTGGTGCTGTTGCTCATGTGTATTTTTAGATATTGATTGGTGTTTTTTATTATTTATTTTTTAATAATAATTAAACTCCACGCTCATTAAAATGATTTCATATAAATATTTTAAGTTGATTGAATGCTTCAAATATATAAAGTGCGAAATTAAATCTGTTTTTAATTTTATCTTTTTATACTAATTGTAATTCCGCAAACACCGGTTCCGGACAGCAATAATTTCACCCTCTCCGCGATGCGTTTTTTCACTGAAGAAAATGAAGAAAGTGGGCAGCGCTTGAGCAGTTTTAAACAGAGTCTGCGTCTGAACAATCAAAGAAAGCATAGGCTATGAAACTGCTGGCGCGCACGACACCGGAAGGCCAGATGTGCTATCGCTACAGCGGTGAGGGCCAGCTGGGTAAAATGTCGAGTTACTGAATTAACATGTAATCTACTTAATATTCGCACGCATTGCCGCACAGCTGTCAGCGCACGGTCTGCTGTTTCATACGCCAGATGACACCGAGGTGCTGTCGCGCTCTGCTGGGCAAGCCGATAACGTTTACGCTGCCTACCGATGGCCTGATGAACGCACTGAGCTCGCGCTACCTTACCAACAAAAATCACCCGGATAGCGGTGCGCAGCCAGGAGCTGAGCGGCACACAACATGCGGTCTATTAACTGACGGCCGAGCTTGACCTGTGACCGATGAAACGTGATCGCTATCATTAGCGCCCCTAAAACGAGCCTGATTGGTAATTGATTTTTAAAACGGATGGCAACAGCATGGAAATTGTAGCATTTTTATTTTTTTTATTTGTAACAGTCTATTTTATCTGGAGCAGTAAGATGTCCTATGGAAAAAAAACGCTGGCTGGTATAGGGAAAGCTTTTGCTGGTGTTTTTATCGCCATTATTGCTATTGGGTTCGTGCTTAAAGGACTGGCAGCGATAATCCCGGGTTTTACCAGGGACGCCGCAGGAGACTTAATGGAGGCGTTAGGTGCGTCACTATTTTTTATATGGGGTATGAGGTTTATACTTGTTGGATTGTGCAATTTGTTTGGCACTATTATGGATTTTCATAAGAAATATAATGCTGGTAATTACAGGAGGTTTTCACCGGCTATCAATAAACTGGCACCAGGGCTGTTCGTTTTTTCAAAGGTCATTCTTTCTCTTGGATCTATAGTGATTTATTACGGTATCTGGCTGTCTAATTAAATTAAGAAGGGAAGCAGGCTGTGAATATTGACAAGGACTATGCTTTTCCTTTACGCCGGGCTTTTCCAGGGAAGTGATCTAACAGCGCTTCCGAAAATGCCTTTATACCTAGACCAGATAAGAAATCCTGCATTACCGTTGCGCTGCCAGTCAGCCTCAAGCCAGCGGAACTGAAGCCAGTTGCCTTCGCTGATATCGGTTTAACCCAAATCTGACGCTAATTAACCACGGATGACTCACCCTGCCTGGCAGTTTGGGCCGCGTATAAGGCTGCCAGTGTGAGATAAATATGTCTGACTGGCTGTTTAAAAAGCCTGCTATGACAGGCTAAAAGTCTTGCAACACCATGGGAACTAAACCGGGACGGTGCGCTGCCTGTGTAGAGTTAAAAATGGTAGGTGA
>NZ_JAUTYS010000026.1:0-9312 GCF_041982285.1 Pantoea sp. ANP04
GACGACACCAGCTCCTGCTGGGTGCGCGTCTCCAGCGCCTGGGCGGGTCAGGGGTTCGGCGGGGTGCAGATCCCGCGCGTTAACGACGAAGTGGTGGTGGACTTTATCAACGGCGATCCGGACCGTCCGCTGATTATCGGCCGCGTGTATAACGAGGCGAGCATGCCGCCGTGGGCGCTGCCGGCGGCGGCGACGCAGATGGGTTTTCTGAGCCGGTCGAAGGATGGCACGGCGGACACGGCGAACGCGCTGAGGTTTGAGGATAAGGCGGGTGAGGAACACCTGTGGATCCAGGCGCAGAAGAACATGGATACCCATGTTAAAAATGACGCCAGCCATTCCGTCGCCAACAATCACAGCCATTATGCGGGCGGCAATGAGTTGTATCGGGTCGAAACCAATCGCGTCCACGGCGTAAAAGGGGGCGAAGAGCGGCTGACCGGTAAAGGCAAGCTTGATGCGGTAGTCGATACCTATGTTGTGGGTTCGGGCACTAAACTTCGCCTTGAATGCGGAGAGAGCGCTATCGAACTCAATGCGAATGGCCAGATTAATATTGTGGGTAAAGGCTTCAATATTTTCGTGCAGGGCGATGGTCATATCACCACCTCTGGCGGCAAACTGAACCTGAACACAGATGGTGCGAAGCCAGGCACTAGCGCACCGGGCTCCAGTCATAAACAGAACATCAGCCAGGCGGTGGAGAACCTGTTCCCGCCGAAGCAAAAAGGCCAGGCCGCGCCCGCTGCACCAAAGGCTGCGGCGAAAGGGGCGGCTGCGCCGTTGGCAAACAACCAGGTAAGAAAAGTACGCCCTTTACCCCCCGAAAAACAAGCATTCTTCGATAAAGTGTATGCTGCTGCTCAGGAAGATGAAAAGAAAACTGGTGTACCCGCTAAAATCACCACGGCTCAGGCAATTCTTGAATCTAACTGGGGCAAAAAAATGCCCACTGATGTCAACACTGACAAAGTGAGCAACAACATTTTTGGGGTCAAGGCACATGGCTCGCCAAACTTTGTGGAAGACTGGACTCATGAGAATATCAACGGAAAACGTGTTGCTGTACTGGATAAATTTGCCAGTTATGATTCAATTGACGAGAGTATTGAGCAGCACTCCCAGTTTTTGATTAAAAATCAGAGGTATAGCAGTTTGTTCAACTCATCCGATCCGGTAGAATGGGCTAAAGGCTTACAGGCTAAAGGGTATGCAACCGATCCTGACTATGCCAACAGTTTGATTTCCGTAATGAAAGGGAGAGGATTACTATGATTAAACTTTTATGCGCATTAGCGTTTTCATTACCACTAATGGCTACCGCCAATGATTTCTGCCAGAATTTGAGTAGTAAGGCTAATAACAAAGGCGTGAATTTCGACAATACAGATAATGTATACAAAGTCGGTAGCAAAGGAAGATTATATTTCTATTCTGCTCCAGACGAAAAATGCATAAAAAGAGAGGTTTTTGTTGTCCCCGGTAATGAATTATATGCTTATGTTGAGTACAAAGACTATTACAGTGTGATGTATGTAACTAACGATGGAAACCAGGTCGATGGGTGGGTTAAAAAAGACAGGCTAGTTGAAACGCACACTGGTATAGCACCAGATTATGATTCGAAAAAATAGTTTGTGTATTTTTTGATGTGATTATTTGGCTTACTGACAGATAGATGAGGTTTCGTGGTGGCATTAATTTATTTTATTAATGTCACCTTTGTTTTTTTCTCAAAATAAAGTTGCTGGGTATTATATTTTAAATGTCATTTTTTAATAAAGTTAATATGTACCTGCGACATTTTCTAATATTTACTTTATCCATCTACTCCCATCTCGCGGTGGCGGAGTTTTCAGGTGCTGAATTAAAATCAACTGATTTTACTGTGAATATAAATAATCATCTTTTTTCCTTAGGTGATAAGTGGAGCGATGAAACTCAGAAGCAGGTGGGCGCACAGATAAGTGAAAACTTCGTTGGCGATGTGCCTGGTGGCGACACCAGTTATAAATACTACCAGCACAAATATGATGGTTTTGAAATCTACACTGCGAACCTGTTCTGGCAAAAAGAGCAGCGTGATATCGACAGCTATCTTATTGCACAGATCACCATCAATACGCCTGCGATCAAAACAGCCAGAGGTGTAGGACCAGGTGACAGTGAGGATGTTTTGGTCAGCAAATATGGTCAGGGCACAGTGGATGATAGTGATAATCAGCACTGGTTATATTATAACGCTGATAACAAACGCATATCATTTCAGCTGGAGCATAAAAAAATCAGTCATATTATGATGACGATTAATACTGATGAATAACAACAACCCTGCGTGATACGTCACGCAGGGTTAAATTAATTTTTAATCTTATTTTCCAATTGAAGAGTTTAAAATGAGCTGAATAGTTTTAAATTCTTACCCTAAAAGTAAGTGAGTAAAGAAAATCAATACCGCATTCACTCAAGACTTGGTTAATTGTATACAACATAATGCCATCTGGCGAGTTTAATAATTAATTAAAAAAATAAACTAATCAGTATGGTAAAACAGCGCAATTTAGTTTACTCCTCAGGTAAGACTATGAAATTATTTGTTAACATGATGCTCTTGGTAATAATTATAGTTTGCCCGATAGGAGTTGCGAAAGCTTCAGAAGGACAGGTGGTTTTTTCTCAGTACAATAGTTTAGACAAGGTTTCAAACATCTTCAGTGACCAGAATGTTGTCTCCAGTTTAAAGTCTGTTTTAGGCAGCGAGTATAGTGATTTCAGCCAAAACTTTGATGTTTTTGGCGAACCCCATAAAACAGATAACGGCGGTATATTCGTTGAGGGCTGGTTAAAAGATCTTTATCTTGAGCAGGCTTCTGCATTTGTTATACAGCCTGACGGTAAAGTCTACGCTGCATGGATGCTGCCTGAGGATGATAAAATTCATTATGTAAGCAATGATCGTGCAAATAATAAAATCCAGGAGGATATTGCGAGTTGGGCAAAACGTTTTGATAAAGAACAGTCTGTTACTCCCGCTAAAAATCAAAAAGTAATTCAAAGCAATAGTGAGAAAGTTTTTGAGACGGCAAAATTTAAAATTAAAATAACTTCGCTCTGTGCTGCTGGGGCGGAGTGTAATGACGTTAGTTATGAGGGTGTAAGAAAATCAGATGGTGCAGTTGTCAGGTTAAAAGGTAAAGCCACGAAAAGTGATTGTGGTCAAGCATCCTGTGCGGTGCTGAGTTATAAATTCCGCAATCATGATGCAACCTATATTATCAACAATGTAATTAGTAACCTTACGGTTGTCGTTAATAATAAAATCGTGCTGTCTGAAGACGGAAAGTGGATGGGTGTTTCCGAGTAATAAAATTCTTGCGTGATGGTGTGTCATGTATGCGCACTATTACACGGGATGTTTGCACATCACATGTAAATGTCATACCATTAAAAATAATAATGATTTGTAATCTTGCTGCTTTGAGTTGTAGTTATTAATTAGCTTAATATCAACAGCTGGATGAACAGGGTTAATTATCATCTGATTTTCAAGGTTAATTAAATGAACAAAGTTGGATTTAGCATAGCCGTTTTGTCGTTAATCTCTTCATTATCCTTGTTTGCTTCTGATGACTTTACCGGTCAGTGGAGTGGGCAGCAAAAAAATGATAATGGGTCATTATACTCGACGCTAACATTAAAATTAAAACAGAATAATAATAACGTAACGGGTAGTTATTGTTATGTTACCAGAGGCGGGAACAAAATAGATTGCCCTGAGAGTAATGGCAGTAATCTCAAAGGCACTGCAAATGGTAAGAAAGCTTTGATTGAATTTGATTCTTCATTTGGCGGGGCGAAGGGTAAAGCAAATTTAGAAATTAAAGATAATAAAATTTTATGGAATTTAATCAAAGATCCTGAAAATGGCGAGTTTTATGCGCCAGAAGCTTATTCGCTCGATAAAGAAATAAATCATGTGGATCTAAAATCGAAGATGAAAGTTTTTTCAACATCTGATTTCACCATTACTTTAGTTAATGGTTGCGGAGGTTTTTATACTGTATGTGATAAAGTTAAATACTTTGGCCTCAGAAATAAAGATGGAAAAGAGATCACTCTTGAAGGTAAAACCACGCAGCCTGCCAACTCAAATAAAGCTGACGGAATGACCTTCAATAATAGCGGCGTAGATTATATTGTGAGGTTTCACCCACTTGAGTTGAAAGTGATACAGGGAAATAAAACACTTGTAAAGCAAGGTGGTAAGTGGGAGTGATGATTTTCCCAAAGTGACATTTTTTCTATGCCTCGAATGATAAACATGAAGTTAATTGATGCTGTTGTGTTTTGTCTCGTCCCCCACGTATAATTCAATCGTTAATTTTTAATTAATGTTGAGTGGAGTTAATTGCACTGCATTATTGAATAAATACAAATTTTCTCTTATTTTTATTATTAACCCTGATAAAAAAATGATTAGAAATCGTTTTTTCTCCAGCCTTATACTTGTGTCTGTCCTCATGGTTTTATCCTGCATTGTCAGGGCAGAATCCAGCACTGAATCGTCCGTTTCTGCTCTTAGCGGGGGCGATTTTTCCGTTATGCTGAACGACTATGCTTTCACTCCCGGAGACACCTGGAGCAATGAAAGCTTCGTACGGGCAGGCAAGGCCCTGAGTTCAGTTCTGGCCGGAGAAGTAGTCATCAACAACCAGCCTTACAACTACTTCCAGCATAGTTATGACGGCTTTGAGTTGTTCAGCGCGGCGGCGGCTGGAGATGCCAGGCACACGGTTCTGGCTGAGATCCTTCTGGGAAGTGCCAGCGTGCCGACGGCCCGGAATATCGTGGTAGGCGATAGCCTGGAACAGGTCCAGCAAGCCTATGGACCCGGAAAAGAAGATAACAGTGATAATCAGCACTGGCTTGTCTACCCGTCGGGCGGGAAACAGTTAATGTTCCAGATTGATCAGGGGAAGGTCAGCTCCATCATGTTGAAAATAGACCTGGGTGCAGAGCAAAACGAAATCAGCGCTGACCAGGCTATTAGCGCCGCAACCGAAGCAATTCATACCTGGCACCTGACCAGCCTCGATGATAAATGCCTGCGGTACGATCTCGACGACGGCAGTGATAAACGTTTCTTTGTCATCACGGTTCGTGAAGATCATCACGACAGCAGTTGTGGTGGAGATCCTGATATTACGCATCGACTTTTTGATATTAAAGTTGCGCGTGATAATACACAGCTACTCACTAATGCCGATAACGTTGATGGCGAATTCCATAGCCTGATTCCACCCGCCACAAACCATTAATAAAACGGACCTCCAATATGAATTACCAATTCAATGAGGGCGCCTTTGCGCTTTTTCCTGCTGTCTGGCAGGACACCACCATGAATATTCTCCGCGACGAAGCCAGTGGGCTGGCATGGGTTGTAAGCCGTGGTGTTATTTCTGAGGGCAGTGATGCGGAAAAAGAATTCCAGCGTCAGTGGGACACGTTGCGGAGTCAGATGGGTCACATCCAGCAGAGTGAGTTTGTACGCGTGACGGCGGGTGTAGATAACACCCTACACGCAATTGAAGTTGAAACTATGTTTGACCGTAACGGGCAGGCCGTGTGGCAGAAACAGCTGGCTACGCAGGTGCCGGACTCGAACACCTTAATGATTTTTACGCTCTCCACGATGCGCCCATTCAATGAAGAAGACGGACAGCGCTGGAGTGCTTTTAAACAAAGCCTGACTCTGAACACGCCACGGAAAGCATAACTTATGGATAATCCTGCGGCCCGCGTGGGCGATGAGATCATTCACTCCAGCATTTTTGCTGATATCACCAGCATTGTGGCAGAAGGTGCGGCGTATGCCGTCATTGGTGCCGCAGTGGGTGCTGCTATCGTCTCGGCAGCGCCCCTGCTGGGTACAGGGGCGGCAGCGGCGAGTGTCGCTGCCGTGGGTAACAGTTGCCTGCTCAGCGGTATTCTTGGCGGTATACTGGCCAATGCCGTGGGTCTGTCACAGGAGATCAGCAAAGCGGCCGATGGCCTGGGAAACATGATATTCCCGCCGTCACCCGCCGGTGTGATATCCAGCGGTTCAGACAACGTTTACGTAAATGGTCTTTTAGCCGTGCGCGCGGCCGGGATGCTCACGCCCGGCGAGACACCGCCACCGGAACCGCAATCACCGAAGAGCTTTGCCGACTACGGCGGCATGCTGCTCTCTGCGGTGGGCCAGTTTGGCAGTGCAATGTGGCAACCTACGGTCGCCTCCGCCGATGCGGGCACCTCTCCGCTGGAGCAGGACAAAGTGGCCTGTGAAAAACACAGTGGACCGCAATATCTGGCGCAGGGATCCAAAAGCGTCTTTATCAATGGCCAGCCTGCGGTGCGCGCAAAGGATAAAACCACCTGCGATGCAACTGTAAGCGACGATGTGTCCCCCAATGTCATCATTGGTGGTGAAACGGTCACGGTCAGAGAGATCAAAAGCGGCAAGGTGCCAGGCCTGGCTGTGATGATGATCGGCCTTTCTCTGATCCGTGGTCGCCCCAGTCAGATCCTCAAAAACATGCCCTGCGCGCTGGCCGGTGCCGTGGGCGGTATGGCAGCAGACATGGCCATCAACGCGGCTTTCTCGTCGCTGTTCCCGGTTCATGCGGCGACCGGCGTCAAAGTCCTGAATGATGATGCCGAGCGCGATTTTTCCCTTCCCGGACGTTTCCCGCTTAGTTTTCAGCGCAGCTATAACAGCCTGACTCAGCGCGCCGGCCTGTTCGGTCAGGGCTGGGCCACGGTGTTTGACAGTTACCTGACGCTGGAAGGGAATCGGGCGACCTGGTTTGATGACAACGGGCGCGAGCTGAGCTTTGACGTGCCCGGTGAAAAAGAGGTGCTCTACAGCATCAGCGAAGGGTTGATGGTGCGGCGCAACGAGTCCAGCGATATCGCCATTGCCGATGACGACGGTGCGGTCTGGCGTCTATACCGGCGCACGGCTGCTGACCCGCAGGTGCTGCGTCTGGCTTCACTCAGCGACGAGTACGGTAATGCGCTGGAGATGGGCTGGGATGAACAGGCTCGTCTGGTGCGTATCCATGACGCGCCGCTGGCGATTGACGTTACGCTGCACTACGACGACAAACATCACGCGCGGCGCCCGACATCAGCCAGCCATTTTGATGGCGATCAACACTGGCCTCTGACGCGCTGGACCTACACTGAACAGGGCCAGCTTGCCAGCGTTACTGATGCCGCTGGCGTTATGTCGCGGCGCTTCCGGTACAACGACGACGGGTTAATGGTCTGGCATCAGCTGCCCGGCGGGCTGGAAAGCGAATATCGCTGGCAGAAGCTGGATCACTGGCGCGTGGTAGAGAACCGCACCAATACCGGTGATGGCTGCCACATGCATTACGATCTCGAGGCGGGCATCACGCGCGTGTCGACCTATGACGGCCAGCAGCGCGAACACCACTGGAATGCCGCGTGCCTCATCACCTGTTTTATCGACGAGCGGGGCGAGAAGTGGCGCTACGAGTGGGATGAAAACGAACTCCTGACGCGCCGCATCGATCCGCTGGGCAACGCGGTGAGTTTCACCTATGACGATCTGGGCAACCGCATTGAAGAGAAAGATGCTGACGGCGGTGTGCAGGCTGTGCAATGGCTGTCCCACCGTTCGCTGCCGACAGTGGTTGCCGGAGCAGATGGTTCCACCACGAAGTACTATTACGATCCCCATCATGGCCTTGAGCGCGTCGTTGATGCGCTCGGGCAAATCACGCTCTATAAACGGGATGAATTCGGACTGGTTGTCGAGGAGATCGACGCAGCGGGTAACAGCTACCGCCGGGAGTTTAACGATGCCGGCCAGGTTATCCGTGAAACCGACTGTTCAGGATTGACCACGCGCTACCGTTATCATCCCCTGGGATGGCTCAGCTCTGTCATCGCGCCGGATGGTGAAGAAACCCGTTATCACTATGACGCAGCAGGCCGTCCTCTTCAGCTGGAACGCGCAGAAGGATGGGAAGAGCGGTTGCACTGGAGTGAAAGTGGACTGCCGCTGGCCTATGAATCGGCTGATGGCAAGCGCAGTGAATTCCGTTACGACAACGTCGGGCGACTGATCGCCAGCCGCAATGCAGAGGGTGAGACGGTTCAGCGAAGCTGGGACAGCCGTGGCCGATTGACGGCGCTGCAAAACGAGAACGGCGAGCAGTATCAGTTCGAGTGGGGCGCGGATTCTCTGTTGCTGGCTCAGATCGGGCTGGATGGCGTTGCCACGCGATATGATTATGACGCAGCGGGCCGCACGGTATCACGTACCTTTGCCGCCGGGCACCCTCAGTCCATCACCCATCGCTACCACTGGAGCCGTGCGGGACAACTGCTGGCGCGGACCACGCCGGAAGGCCAGACGCGTTATCACTACAGCGGTGGCGGCCAGCTGGGTAAAGTGTCGCAGCATCTGCCGCTTTCAGACACTGAGTGGAGCCAGCAGGCCGAGCAGGAGACCACCTTTAAATATGATGCGCTGGGCCGCATCGTTGCTGAACAGGGAGAGCAGGGCGAACTGGCGTGGGAGTATGACGCGCTGGGTAACTGCACAGCCTTAACCCTGCCGGATGGTCGCAATCTCAGGCAGCTTTACTACGGCAGCGGCCATTTACTGAGCATCGCGTTAGACAACCTGCCGGTCACCGAGTTTACCCGTGACACGCTGCATCGGGAACTGAGCCGGACACAGGGCGGCCTGACCATGCGCAGTGAATATGATCGGTCAGGCAGACTGCGCCGCCGTGACGTGTTCAGGGGAGACGCGCAGCGTCCTGCGCCGCGCGTCTGGTCCCGTCGCCGCGACTTCGATTACGGCAACAACCTGATCCGTGAAGAGCGTGACGATAATCCGTTCAGCCAGACGTTATGGAACTACGATAACGCCGGCCGGCTGTTGTCCCAGGACGGCGCACAGCCGGGCAATGAACAGTGGCGCTGGGATGGCGCAGGCAACCCGCTGGATCGCCATAGTGCCGCGCACGTGATGCATAACCGTGTCACCGAACTGAACGGTATCCGCTGGCAATATGACATTCATGGCCGTACCACTGAGAAGGATGATGGTCAGACCCGCTGGCGATATCGCTACGATGGTGAGCATCGCCTGACGGACGTCATCAGCGAGCCACGGGACCGTAATAAGCCGCGCACTAAGGTGAGTTTTCGATACGATCCGCTAGGACGCCGCATCAGTAAAACCAGCCAGCCGCTGTTACAGGGAAGACCGTCTGGCAACGCCGTCAC
>NZ_JAUTYS010000027.1:0-7864 GCF_041982285.1 Pantoea sp. ANP04
TCACCTACCATTTTTAACTCTACACAGGCAGCGCACCGTCCCGGTTTAGTTCCCATGGTGTTGCAAGACTTTTAGCCCGTCATGGCAGGCTTTTTAAACAGCCAGTCAGACATATTTATCTCACACTGGCAGCCTTCATACGCGGCCCAGACTTCCAGGCAGGGTGAGTCATCCGTGGTTAATTAGCGTCAGATGTGAGTTAAACCGATATCAGGGAGGCAACTGGTTCCAGTCCCTTGGCTGGAAGCTGCCTGGCAGCGCAACGGTAATGCAGGATTTCTTCTCTGGCCAGGGTATAAAGGCATTTTCGGAAGCGCTGTTAGATCGCTTCCCTGGAGAAGCCCGACGTAAAAGAAAAGTATATTCCTTGTTAATATTAACAGCCTGTTTCCCTTCTTAGTTTAATTCGCCAGCCAGATGCCGTAATAAATCACTATAGTTCCAAGAGAAAGAATGACCTTTGAAAAAATGAACAGCCCTGGTGCCAGCTTACTGATAGCCGGTGAAAACCGCCTGTAATTGTCTGCATTATATTTCTTGTGAAAATCCATAACAGTGCCAAACATATTGCAGAATCCGACAAGTATAAATTTCATACCCCATATAAAAAATAATGATGCACCTAACGCCTCCATTAAGTCCCCTGCGGCGTCCCTGGTAAAACCCGGAATTATAGCTGCCAGTCCTTTAAGCACGAATCCAATAGCGATAATGGCGATAAAAATCCCAACAAAAGCTTTCCCTATACCAGCCAGCGTTTCTTTTCCATAGGAAATCTTACTGCTCCAGATAAAATACACCGTCACTGACCAGAAGAATAAAAATGCTAAAATTTCCATGTTGTTGCCATCCATTTTTAAAAATCAATTAGCAGCCAGAATCGTTATGTAGCCGCTAATTATAGCAATATTGCTAAGGCCACCTCCCTCAACATTATCCGAATATCCTACACTGCTAATAATAAAATCACTCACGGAATTTATGATAAGTTACAAATAAACTTCACCCGTTAATCTTAATAATAAAGAAAATCTGACGCTGGTTGTTTCCGTATTAGTTTGATGATTGAGTCAGGGCGGTCAAATATGCGGATAAAATGCGACTTTAAATAGAAGAATGAAAATTTAATGCCTGAGGACTCGCTTGCGGATGATCTATTAATTTAGAAAGCTGAGCTAAGTTACCAGCCTAATCATAACCCCAGTGAAATTTACCCTTAAGTTGGAGAAATTTTAAAAAGCAACATAGAGAATTATAAATTGATTAATAAAATACCCATAAATGTACTCACCTAATCTTTTCTCTCAATTCATTAGCTGATGCAGCATCACCAGAAGATTGAATCTCATCGATCAATCTCGAAGCTTCAATCATGTCTCCTTTATTTATCAAATAAACCGCATAATTGTACCTGGCAACCTCATTTCCTTGTAAGGCAGATATTTTCAACCATTTTATCATGTCAGGCTTGATGAAATTTGAAAATGCATAATACTGATATAGCTTAATAGAGGCATCGCTATTTACCTCCAAGGATTTCTTCTTGTAATAAACAATTTCATCTTCATTTAAATAGTAAATAGTTCCACTTGAAAGCATTCTTGAACCTCGCGACCAGCTCACGATGAAAATAGTAGACTCGTCAAAATAGATAATAAAATATAAATTATCGTTAATTTTCACTGAAGGATATGAGCATCTCTAAGAAAATAGCAGAGAGTTGAAATTATGAATAAAAACCGGAATGAGCATAATAGCCGCCTCCGGTAGATACCAAGAAACTAGGTTAGATCACTTTTAAAGTGTTAAATCAATCACCTTTGAAGCAACCAATATATTTTAATCCTTTAAAATCACTACCTATAGCAGGAAAATTATCAACGTCAAGATTTGAATACCATAAAATGGCGTTTGCTTTATCAATTCCCAAGTTGGCGCATGTATTTCTTATTTTTTCCATCTCGCTTAGATCAACTGCTGCTTGCTCAAGTATCTCATTAAGAGGAACATCTTTTTCTTCTCTTGGTATTATTCCTATAAAGTCTTCATCGTACCACTTTGTGCCAAGATACTGACAAAATGCACAAACTTTATAGGAGGGATCCTCAAAATCCCCTTCAGTTGAGTAATCAAGCTCAAAATATTTCAAATAGTCTTTTTCGGAATCATAATTACTTCCTATCCAAAGATGTACAATATCCGCGTCGTAATTAGTATTCATCAAAAGCATCCTGTTCGTTTCATGTGGATCGAATGGTGTGTTTCTATAATGTCTATGGCTTGCATCTTAGTTTCAGCACTTTTTAAATCACTGATAAGTTTGTTATGGAAATGCCGCCCTGCTTTACTTCCATGATGAGGACCATTTGGGACAGGCATTCCATTCCTATCAGTGACATTAATAAATGTAATTTCGCTAGTCGGAACTGTCATTGCTTTAAGCTCTTCTGCGCTAAACCCTAACTCTTTCGCTTTAGATGCTATCGATACAGGGAACATTTCATGCATACCACCGGGACTTCGAAGAGCACTCTCAACAGCTGATTTATTATCGATAATATCCTGAACTGATGCGCCATTAAACCAGGAGTTAAACGTGCCTTTTTCCCAAGGAATCAAGCCTAATGGATCCACCCAAACCATTGGATCATTAACATAGGTGTAAGTATTCAATCCACCTTTTAACCCTATCGGGTCCGGCTGCGTATAGCGACCGCCGCGCGGGTCATAATATCTTAGCGTGTTATAGTGCAGCCCGGTTTCACGGTCAAGGTACTGTCCCTGAAAACGAAGGTTCTGCGGCACGCCCCAGCTCGCATTACAATGTTCTGACAGGGTGCGCCCCCAGACAGAGAAGTTGCCGCGCCAGACGCTTTTGCCTTCCTCATCAGTCAGCCTGTCCGGCAGGCCGTTTATCTCGGTGTGGTACCAGTAAATATCACTATGCGCGCCTGTGCTGTCAATACGTGCCAGCGGTTCGTAGCTGTTTTCTGCATAAACATAGCGTACGCCTGTGTCTGGCCTGTGAGTGCTGCTTTCACCAACCAGTTGCATGCCCAGCCAGGCAAATTTTGTGCATTCCGGCTGCTCCTGACGGTGCCGCCAGACGCGTTTTTCCGTACGGCGTCCCAGCGCATCGTACAAGTATTGCGCGCGGCTGAATTCAATATCACCCTCAATCTGAACATCACTGATACGATGCTCACTGTCATAGAAAAAACGCTGCACAATACCCCGGTGGCTATCATGCCGCTCCGTCATACGACCAAAGCCATCATATTCCCAGCGCACACCATCCAGACGCCTCAGCATGTTATTCCGTACCGGATGCAAATCCTGTGTTGTCTGATTGTCTGCAGCGTCATACAAAAACTGTTCATCACAGCCCGGCATTATGCTTTGCGTCACCCTGCCAGCTGCATCGTATCCCCATAGCAACTGTCGGTATTTCTCCTGCGGCGACGACGGTGTGCCATCTGTATAAATCTGACGGATAATCTGATCGGCCTGATCCCACTGGTAACGTCTTTCTGCAATCAGCGTTTTACGCGGGTTGTCCAGACAGCGCCGATGGGAAATCCGTCCCGCCACGTCATAATATGTCTCCTGCGTTAGCACGCCCTGCGTGCGATTCGTTTCCCGGTGCAGACGGTCTCGCTGATATCCTGCCAGGGACAACTTTTTCGCGTTGAAGGAGAGTTGAATCTCCAGAAGATGTCCACTGCCGTAACGAAGAAAGTCGATTTTCTGTCCATCCGGGTATGACGTTGCACTCAGATTATTCAGTGCATCATATTGATGACAGTACTCCCCTGAATGATTTTTTTCGCTGATCAATCTGCCCAGTTTATTATAGGTAAATATCTGATATTCAGCATGTTCCGGGTCACGCATCTCAATAGCAGCCTGACGCCATTCCTGATATGGCGCGCGACAAATCTCTAATGCCAGGGCACTGTGCCGGAACTCGGTCCGATGCTCACATGTTTCACGCGCCGTCATTCGCCCCAGCGCATCATATTCATAGTTCGTGACTTGAGGCGGCATTTCGCTGCTGCTGTCCGGATGGCGGATAAGCGACTCTACCTGCTGGAGCGCATTGTAATGATACTCGGTCTTCCGTCCTGCATAATCCTGCTGCTGCTGCAATAATCCAGTCGAACTATAGCTAAAATGCCACTCCTGCATGTTGCTGTTAATTAATGTTGTCAGTCGCCCAGCCCGATTGAAACGAAACTGTGTTTTCTGGCCCGCCGGATCAACTGCCTCAATGACCTGACCACGGGAATTTAAAGTAACTTTATGCGCCAGAATACCTTCAATACTTTGCCCGCATAGTAAGCCGGCTTTATTGTATTCGAATCGGGTTTCACGTCCGTCCGGACGCGTTAAAATTTCAAGTCGCCCCGCCGGACTCCATGCAAATCGCTGTGTATTGCCCAGCGCATCCGTGATGCTTACCAGCCTTCCTGTATCATCATACTGACGGCGAGCAGGGTAACCGGAACAGTCTTCTTCGCGGATTAGTTGGCCACGACTGTCCCACCAGAAACAGTGCCGGTTACAATGAGCATCTATGCGCTCAACCAGATCTCCCTGTTCATTCCATTTAAAAAGCGTGGTTGCACCTTCCGGATCGGTCAGAGACACAACATCACCGGCTAGATTATACTCGTATTGCCATACTGCACCGTTCGGTAACACCTCTTTCAACGGGAGCGCATATAACGGATGCCAGGTTTTAAGCGTGGTGCGCTCCAGCGGATCGCGCTCCATCGTCAGATTTCCACGCGCATCAAAAGCGTACTCCCAGCGGGCTCCGTCGGGCTGTACCATCTCATTTAGCTGTTCACTGGTCCCAGCCCAGTTGAATGCCCAGCTACCGCCATGTTCATCGGTATAAGCCGTTATACGGTACAACATATCCCAGCGATGCTGACTGGATACACCTTCATCGTTACTCACATAGGCGATGCGTTCTTTTTCGTCAGTATTAATACGCCAGTTTTCCAGCACGCTTGCCTGTTCATCCAGCACCTGGTAGGAAGAAACTCGCCAGTGCCTGCTGTCCAGAGCGGGTTGCCACTGATACTGAACTTTCAGGCCGGTTGAAAAACTGTGCCATGCCAGCATGTCACTAGCCCGATCCCAGCCATACTGGCGCAAAACGATGTTGTCCGCATCGCTCACCATGATCAGCTGGTTCTGCTCGTTGTAACGGTAAGACACCATGCAGCGGCGCGTATTTCCACAAACCTGATATACTGCGCTAAGCCGTCCCCACTCCTGATACTCAAGCTCGACATCAAGTGCTTCATTATCACTAAAGATGCGTACCAACTGCCCCTGCTTATTCCATTCAAAATATTGAGCATTTTCATGGCGATCGTAGAGACGATGCAGGCGCCATTCGCCCATATTTAAGGGATCCGGTTCGTAAAGCTGGTGTTCGCCGTCATGATGCTGTATCACCATCGCACCGTTCGGGCTACAGAACAGTTTCAGACCTTCTTCCTGAAAATCAATGACGTCTCCTGTATTGACCTTGCCCATGCCCAACTCACGGCCAGTCATATCACGAAACATCAGTTGATTATCCGGCAAACGATACAAGCGGGTTTCAAAAGGCAGCATCCAGCCAGTACCTAATATCCCGGCTGCTAAGTTGCGACTGTGGTAAATACGCTGCCATCTGAGTGGTATGCGATCCGGTAGCACAAAATCGAGGTCTTCATCCTGTGCAAGGATTTTAGCGCCAGTAGCAATATTGACAGGAAATGCCGTACTACTGGCTTTAATGACTGCCTGAGCAGCGGCTTCGGTTGCGACGATGCCGCCGAGCGGGCAAATGATTTCTTTAGCAAGGCCGCGCAGAATCAGACGGCTGTAACCAAACTTGATCAGCTGTGGCAGTACCCCTGCCAGGGCCCCGCCCAGTAAATTACCAGCCATATACGCCAGCATGTTTTTACCGCTGTGGATGTCACGCACTGTAATGGTATCGCCGCCGATGCGTACACGGGGATTTTCGCTAATTTTAATAACTGCTTCACAAGTGCTTTTGTCACCATTACGCGCAGCAGGCTGGTTATTGATTAACACTTTTTTTGAACCCTGCGCGATAAAATTACTGCTGGTGACCATATGGCCTTTAGCACATGCGACTTTATCCTGCGGCATGGGTGCCGCATAAGGGTTTGCACTTTCCACCACAGGCTGAGTCAGGCTGGTCCAGACGCTTTTTCCCCAATCTTTAA
Source organism: Pantoea sp. ANP04 (assembly GCF_041982285.1). Classification (NCBI taxonomy): domain Bacteria; kingdom Pseudomonadati; phylum Pseudomonadota; class Gammaproteobacteria; order Enterobacterales; family Erwiniaceae; genus Pantoea; species Pantoea sp. ANP04. Next base: position 6,258 of record NZ_JAUTYS010000027.1, read on the forward strand.
TGTCATCAGACGTAATGTGGCTAGCCTTCTCAGCCACTGACATAAGCGCAGCACCGGGATTCAGTGTTGTTTTCATTGCCATTGCTACGCCAGTAAGCGCAAGCATACCGATCCCCGCCCAGTCAATGCCTTCATCTTGGGCAACTGGCATATTAAGATAGCCACGATCCACAGTGCCGGCTGCGCGCGCTGCCTTTTTCCCCATTATCAACACATCGTCAGACCCACTGATGATGATCGCATCAGGCGGTCCGGGATCAATTACGCTGTCGACAAATTTGCCTGCAGCGTCGCCGATTTCCTCAAGTTTTCCGCTGAAAATCAGCCCGGCAATCGCTGCACCGCCAATCACCGCACCAATTCCTGTACCCGCTGCCAGCATCACTCCTGCAACGATGGCACCTTCTACCAGGCCTCCCACAAAATCGGCAAGCGCCGAGCTATGCACCAGGGGGTCGTCGATACGGGCTGCAATAAAATCCGTCATCGTCAGACTCCCAGTTGCATACCCGCTTTGACTGAGTTCCAGAGCGCATCTGTATCTGCATCAAAAGGGGTCGTTCGGCTAAAGGTCAGTACAAGGAGATGATCTTCCATTCGCACGATCGCTAGCTGTTCATACATCATGACATGCTGGTTCTCGAAAGAGAGTTTGACCTCTTTTGCAGACTGGCCCGCAATAGTGCTTGTCACCTGCTCACCCATTACAACCTTCTTCATTCGCTGCTTAATCCTGGCCAGCTGCTGGGAGAAATAGTCATTTTCTTCTTCAGGTGAGATATCCCATGCGCGGGTGATGACTAAAGTTGCATCACTGGCAGGAAATTTCAGAACATTGATGCTGTGATCCTGCCAGGCATCAGACAAGTTGAGGGTGCCCTCTGAAAGAGCAAATGATTTAATTTCCATTATTCTTTACTTCCCTGATTAAATGCCGCTTTTACAGCATTCTGAATTTGTGCTGATGTGGGCTCTGTATCAGAAGCAGCGGCAGGTTTACTAATATTTAAATCCAGCGTACCGCCGGTATTAATTTCACCCTGCCCGGACGCGTTCACTGTGAAATTTATACATTGCAGATTGACCTGACCGTTAGCGCCTAATTCCAGAATGGATTGACCAGCCACCAGACGTATTCCGGTATCAGAAGCTTGCACAATGCCTCCCTGCACTAGTTGTAAAAAACCACCACCAATTACCTCCGTATGTGAAAGCTGTGTTGCCTGCTCATGCGCACCGGCCACCTTACCTTTGTAGTCTCGATTAATGCTGACGGTTTGTGAGCCACCAACACTATGTGATTCATCATTTTTAACATGGGTATCCATGTTCTTTTGTGCCTGGATCCACAGGTGTTCTTCACCCGCCTTATCCTCAAACCTCAGCGCGTTCGCCGTATCCGCCGTGCCATCCTTCGACCGGCTTAAAAAACCCATCTGCGTCGCCGCAGCAGGCAGCGCCCACGGCGGCATGCTTGCCTCGTTATACACGCGGCCGATAATCAGCGGACGGTCCGGATCGCCGTTGATGAAGTCCACCACCACTTCGTCGTTAACGCGCGGGATCTGCACCCCGCCGAACCCCTGACCCGCCCAGGCGCTGGAGAC
>NZ_JAUTYS010000028.1:0-5259 GCF_041982285.1 Pantoea sp. ANP04
TCGATGCGCGCGTCGGTGGCCAGCAGTTCGGCGGTGAGCACAAACGGACGGGACAGCGTCTCGGTGCCCGTGAGCGTGTGGAACAGCAGGCCGTCCGCCGGCAGCTGAGCAGTAATGCGTGAGAACATGGTTTTTTCCGTACAGACAGAACTGACGATGACGCGGGTCAGTAAAAGTGGAAGGGAAATGATTTTTTTATTTAAAGCATTTTCTGATTAGAAGTAATGGATATCAGGGCGAAATTATTTTTCAAAACAAAATCCCGATTAAAAAATAAACATTTATGAACATGATCAATATAATATTTTTTCAGTCAATATGTATTTTGGATATCAACCAGGAAACACAAAGAGGAAATTATTTTTTAAATAATTTTAAATTAAAATAAGGAAATATAATATACATTACAAACCATCGTGATGCATGCACATTTAACATCCCCATTTATTTCACTGACTAACTACTTCTTGATTATTTCATTATGCATGTTAGCGAAAATCAAAACACACGAAAAAAAGGAACAATGCTGCCGGGCTTTACTGCCAACAAAGCTACACTGCTCATAAAGTTCGCAGATAAGCGCCACATCAGCATGGGCGACGGGTGAAGAGGTTAACCGCTTTGGCCTAATTTTTTTAAACTCCGGATGACGGTGTTAATGCCAATGTTCAGTTTTCTGGCGGTATCACGAACCCAGGCACCATTGATGAAGGCCATTTCAGTGATCTGTTCTTTAATGCACGGCTTACGGGCTTCATAAGCGTAAGTGAGTTGAAACACGCGGTGGCAGTGACGGCTGCGAAATCTGTCATAGCCTTTAGGGTTCTGACCATGGCGGTAAACGTGAGCAGACTGACAATGGAGGCAATGAACGTTAACGCTGGCCATGAGAATCTTAAAAGCGTGCATTATACATCAGATTAAACCAATTAGAGGCATCACCCTATATTTAAATACAGTGTCTACCCAAAACCCTACACTATAGTAACTTAATATAAAAAGTGATAGGATTAACTCTCTAAAAAAACCTTTTTCTAGTGAGAGGGAATTATTTTTATTCACTTATAATAAATCACTTCACAACCTTAATATCTTTAACCTCTCTATCACAAAAGTTGGTCCAATCCTTACGAATAGTCTCGGCCAAACTGATTAGATAGTCAAAGTCATCTCTATGAAGAAGATCATTTTCATCTAATACAAACACCTTACTAATGTCAAAATGCGAGTTTGGATAGAAATTTGGAATAAGAACACCTATAAACCATTTACTATCCGAACGCAGTAAATTAAAGTCACCTTGACGTGACTTAACAATCTTAGCTTCAATAATAAATCGCCCCTTCTTTAAGTCATAAACTTGATAGTCTATCTCTTTATCTAAATTTTTCATGGAAATAACAGTTTAATAATCACCAGTTGGTGATTTACCACCAGGGAACTTTATTTGCGTTATTCTTTATACATTAAAGCCTCAATATTTATCTACTACTGTACTTTTAAATATCTTTTTTTCCGTTTTTCATATTCAGGATCGATTTGATGAGGAAGAATGACTTTGAGTCCCGCGCCTATTTGAGATGCAATATAATTTGCGTTTGAAAGATGTTTGGCAAGCTCTGGGTCAGTTGTATCAAACTCTTTGGAAGCCAAACTCCCCAGATTCATGCTATGCAGGACACTTTTATCTTTTTCTTCACCAGTTAATATTTTTTTTACGTACATAAGCTGTTTCAGAGCAACCTGAAAAACTCTAAAATCCGGTTTTTCCATGGCTCTTTGATTAGTGATATCAATAGCATCATTGATGTAGTCTAAAGCAGTATATTTTTCTTTCTTCATCATAAACCCAATATGCACTCTTTTTGTTTGAGAGCAAAGGCAGATCTTGAATTAAAAATCACCAGGCCAACCTTATTACAAACGGAATGTATAAAGTAAGCTAAAGACAAACCTTTTTATTCACCAAATAGAAAAAACTAAAACTATATTAATTCAAAATTATCCTTGCTAATTTCATTTATTACGTACTGCTCTGGGGCTTCTCTTATTTTTTTTGATAGATCTTTTAACATTTCAATATCGATAGAACGGATATCAATATATGGAGTTACAATGAAGAACCTTTCGACATCAACTTTGTAATCACCTTCACTAAACATAACCTTCATTACATATGAGCTATCGTCACACTCATACAGAGTAAAATCCCAAGGATTCATTGCTATTTTATTTTTACTCATTATAATTTCTCTCCTGTTAATAAATCGGTCACGGTATAATCTCTGCCTTTAACCATTCCTTCGGTTTTTACTACAGCCTCAAGATCACCTTGTGGTAGTTTGCCACCCGGAATCCATTGCTTATTAGCTCCCCATTCATTACCAGTAGGCATTTTTGGAGAGTACAACTCTGTAGGTTCAAATTCAATCAAAACAAGACTATCGTTTTTCAATTGTTCCTGTGGGATGCCTAATTTATCTGCAATCACTCCTACATCTCCTTTTGATTCAGAAATCATTTGTCCAGCGCGCTCCTTGGTTAGAACAAATTCCGTCCTCCCTGGATCAGGTTTACCAATACCATAATCTTCAAAACTTTTTCTAGTGACTATTCTAGATGCGCCATTTTCAAAGGATTTTGCATGAGAATCAATATAATCCTTAGGTAAATATGTTTCGGGGTCTGGCCTAAATGTTTTTTCGATACTTTGTATTTCGGCGATTTTTTCATCATTTAACGGAAGTTTGTTAGCATTAATATTATTACGACCACGCCAACCGTCAAACTTCATACCCCCTTTACCACCCAATGCCCCACCGGCAAAACTGCCTGCCAGCATAGACCATTTTTGACCGTCAGAGCCTTCACCGAAAAGTCTGCCACCGACCCAGCTGCCAGCGTAACCACCACCCATTGCGCCTGCTAATCCTAGCAGGGCTATAGCAGGTGAAGCCAGGACCGCAACGGCAGCAGTGCCTACTCCCATCATCACCCAGTTTACCCAGCCGGGGACTTCGGGGTTGATGTCGTCAGTCTGAAGTTTGCCTCCGCCAATAAAGACATTGGTTGAACCGCCAGATATCTCAGCGCTGCAGGTCAAACGGTCTCCGATACGGGCGGCAGGAAAGTTGTTAATAAAAACTTTGTCCGAACCTTCAGCAACCCGTTGCGATGAGCCGCTGTGCTCATCGCAGTCGCCTTTGGACAAATGTGCACGTATCGCTGCTCTGCTGTTAGTGAAAACATTCGGCGATCCGGATAACAGTTTGCCTGTGTTATGTCGCGGAGCCCATGACATGCTGCCAAGCACTTCACCCACACCTCCGGCAGCACAGGCACCGGCTGCTGCTGCGGATACAACAACCAGTGCTGCTCCACCGGTAACAACAACGGCTGCTGCACCTAATATCGCGCCGCCAATTAACCCGGCGATCATCCAGCCTTTAGAGGCTGTGTGGGCTATCTCGTCCTGCTCTCTGGCAGCATTGAAGTCAGCCATGATTTATACATCCTCATGTCTCTGAAGAAACGCAAGGATTTGTGATTCGCTGGCGAGATCTGCTGGTCCTTTAAATGCTTTTGCCATGCCAAGAATATCTCTTACAGATGAGTTTTTTCTGTGTGGTGATGTCCATAGTGCATAGCGCAACGGCTCTTCATTATTTAAGGCGGCGATATGTAATGGGCTTCCCGCTGAGTCAAAGAACAAATAACTGCCATTCAGAGCTCTTTTCAAATCAACATTCTGATAAAGTAATGTCACCGTTTCATGTGCGGTAAGCACTTTAGTATCGTTATCAAAAGAAAAGAAAATCCCCGACGCATCAGTTGCCACGGGTACCGGCTCATGATCAGAATCACGAGAATTAAATTTTATACTGTTAATAATCTCATGATATTGCTTAGTATAATAATCATTAAAACGTCCTGGGCACGTTCCAATATAACAAACAATCTTTTTACCCCCGGCGTCATCATCAAATAAAACAATCGATTGTTTTTGCCAGATCTCAGCGCCATCATTTTCAAAATGATAAAAAATCTCAACTGCAGGCAGATTATCTATCTCGATCAGTTGTGATGTTACGTTTACAAAAGCGGGAACAGTGACACTCATCTCATTGATAATTCTAGCGGCCACTTTTTGCACTGTATCGTCATGAAAAGCAGATGCACGAGACACTACGAACGTAAACTCACTCGCATTATTTTCGCTGAGCGTAAAAAGGTTCATTGTCCTGTCTTTAAATATGTCGGGCAGTTCAATTGAAGCTTCCTGAAGAGTATAGGTGGCCATTTTTATCCTTTAGTATTTTTTGCTGATGAAGAAAAGTAGTTTTCAATTTCACTTTTTATTTTATTTTTATGTCCACTACCCGGTGCAATTATTGCAGCGCTTCCTCCTTCCGGATTTAAATGTAACTCACCACCTTTGGTATTAATCTCTCCATTACCATCGACGGTAATGTTAAAATTTTTACCAATAAAATTAATCGCACCTTCTTTAGTTAACTCAATCGCGCTCAGACCACACTCGATCCTTACAGTGTCTCCGGCTGCAATGGTGTAAGAAGCAAAGGCCTGTTCAGTACGATTGCCCGTTGTCAGCGTTTTACTATTTCCCTGAGTGCCGAGAGCATGGTCACCATCCACTCGCGTCTCATTATTAGCGCCCACCGAAACCATGCGATTGTTCAGAACACTGTGTGATTCATCATTTTTAACATGGGTATCCATGTTCTTCTGTGCCTGGATCCACAGGTGTTCCTCACCCGCCTTATCCTCAAACCTCAGCGCGTTCGCGGTGTCCGCCGTGCCATCCTTCGACCGGCTTAAAAAGCCCATCTGCGTCGCCGCCGCCGGCAGCGCCCACGGCGGCATGCTCGCCTCGTTATACACCCGGCCGATGATCAGCGGACGGTCCGGATCGCCGTTGATGAAGTCCACCACCACTTCGTCGTTGACCCGCGGGATCTGCACCCCGCCGAACCCCTGACCCGCCCAGGCGCTGGAGACGCGCACCCAGCAGGAGCTGGTGTCGTCACCCTTTGCCAGCCGGTCCCAGTGAAACTTCACCTTCACCCGCCCGTAGCGGTCGGTCCAGATCGACTCGCCTTTCGGCCCCACCACCTTCGCCGTCTGCGGACCGTGCGTTTTCGGCCACGGCGTCTCCGGCGGGGTGCGGTACGTCACCGACGACGGCAGCACCGTGAAGCTGATGTTGTGACGGCTCTCGCCGGTGTCGCCGCTGGCGTA
>NZ_JAUTYS010000029.1:0-4895 GCF_041982285.1 Pantoea sp. ANP04
AGGATCGCGCCGTCCATCTGCGCAGCACCGGTGATCATGTTTTTCACATAGTCGGCGTGGCCTGGGCAGTCAACGTGAGCGTAGTGACGTGCAGCAGTCTCATACTCAACGTGAGCGGTGTTGATGGTGATACCGCGGGCTTTTTCTTCAGGTGTGCTGTCGATCTGATCGAATGCACGAGCCTGGCCGCCGTTGGTTTTAGCCAGTACGGTAGTGATAGCTGCAGTCAGGGTGGTTTTACCGTGGTCAACGTGACCGATGGTGCCCACGTTTACGTGCAGTTTGTTACGTTGAAATTGCTCTTTAGCCATCGCTAGTCCCTCTAAGACACGGATATATCAATGATATCATCACATTAACCAGGCATTGCCTGACTGCAAGGAAGTTACAGAGAAAATCAGGAGGGAGATTAAAGGAAGTGGTGCTGATACCCAGAGTCGAACTGGGGACCTCACCCTTACCAAGGGTGCGCTCTACCAACTGAGCCATATCAGCACATCTGGAGCGGGCAGCGGGAATCGAACCCGCATCATCAGCTTGGAAGGCTGAGGTAATAGCCATTATACGATGCCCGCATCCTGGAACTCGGCTACCTGTTCTTTCTGTAGCTTGCAGATAACAGTGAATGTTTCTCTGCTATCTACTGTCTGCCAGCGAAGCTGACCGACGTTGACTTCGCTAACGCTCAGTCTGAATTCAGGGTGATAAGTGACTCACCTGACAGATAAACAGGTTGTTTACCTGTACTCAACCGTGAGGCTGAGATGGTGGTGGGAGAAGGATTCGAACCTTCGAAGTCTGTGACGGCAGATTTACAGTCTGCTCCCTTTGGCCGCTCGGGAATCCCACCTACTTGATGGTGCCGGCTACCGGAATCGAACTGGTGACCTACTGATTACAAGTCAGTTGCTCTACCAACTGAGCTAAGCCGGCATCAAGTGGAGCGCATTCTAGGAAGGTCGGGCCTTCGATGCAACTAAAAAATCACTAATTTTGTTCTATCGCTTACTATTTGTGCAAATCATCGCATTCTGGCGTTTTTGTGCAGAATATTTGTGCGATCTGGTCCTGTTTTTACACCGCCCACCCTGCCTCGCTATCGTCCCCTGCTGCTCTGGCATGCTCTTTTTAAGGTAAAATATTCCGCCCATCGCCTTTTTATTTTGCGCAGCCTGTTCTGAGTGATGCTTTTTTAACCCTTATCGGCGTTATTTTTCGTGCACTTAAGATATCTGCAGAACAGGGAGACGTTTTTGTCCTGCATATCTCTCTCGCTGGTACGACGATAACGGTAAAAAACGGTTCCAGTGTCTCGCAGCTCTTTATTCTTCAGTCGGGAAATATACGCTGCATATTGAATGTATGTGCTTTTAGCCTCTCTGTACGCCGTTACAGCTCTATTGGGTCATACAGGGCGTCTGACTGCTATTTAAGGCAGATAAAAGCCGCACATAAGCTTTGATGGCCCGTGTAGCACTATACGTAGTGATACAGCTGTCAGAATTAGCGTTATTATGATGTTTTGTGGGTATGCCGACGAAAGCGCGATCACGTTTATCTTTTTACTTCTGTTAAAAGCCATACTGGTGATACCCTCCAGCCCATTGTTCTCACTGATAAACCAGCGATTCGTGATTTATTTCACCTGTGCTCTCCTGCTTATCGGATGACACGCGGTTGATAGCAATGAATTTGCGGTCAGATGCATGCTTATGGATAAAACGACCCCCCTGACAACGCCTTATTTAGAGTTCACTCGTGAGCAGTGGGCTGCATTACGTGATTCCGTTCCTATGACACTGTCAGAGGAAGAGATCGCGCAGCTGGAGGGCATCAACGAGGATCTCTCGCTGGAGGAGGTAGCAGAAATTTATCTGCCACTTTCGCGTCTGCTTAATTTCTATATCAGCTCTAATGTTCGTCGGCAGGCTGTACTGGAGCAATTTCTGGGTACCAATGGCCAGAAAATCCCCTATATCATCAGTATTGCGGGCAGCGTAGCCGTCGGTAAAAGCACAACTGCGCGTGTATTACAGGCGTTGCTCAGCCGCTGGCCTGAACATCGTAAAGTAGAATTGATCACGACGGATGGCTTTCTTCATCCCAATGCCGTGCTGAAAGAGCGCGGATTAATGAAGAAAAAAGGGTTTCCGCAATCTTATGATATGCACCGGCTGGTCAATTTCGTCTCCGATTTGAAATCAGGCGCCAGTCAGGTCACAGCACCGGTCTATTCGCATCTGATTTATGATGTCATCCCTGATGGCGATAAAGTGGTTCAGCAGCCTGATATCCTTATTCTGGAAGGTCTGAATGTATTGCAGAGTGGCATGGACTATCCCCATGACCCACATCATGTCTTTGTTTCAGACTTCGTTGATTTTTCTATCTATGTCGACGCTGAGGAAGAGCTGCTGCAAAGCTGGTATATCAATCGATTCCTCAAATTCCGCCAGGGGGCATTTACCGATCCGGACTCTTACTTCCACCATTATGCCCAGCTCTCAGAAGCGGAAGCAGTGGAGATAGCGGGCAATTTATGGAAAGAGATTAACTGGCTAAACCTGCGGGAAAATATCCTGCCAACGCGCGAACGGGCCAGCCTGATCATGACTAAAAGTGGCAATCATGCGGTCGACAGGGTTCGCCTGCGTAAATAACCGCTCCAGTAAAAAAGCCTGCATTAGTGCAGGCTTTTTTGATCAGAGAGGACGTAGAGATATTTCTCCGCCCACCCAGGCTTTTATTTCGCCATCCTGCTCAAGTAACAGGCCACCCTGACTGTCAATGCCCCGCGCAATACCATGCACTTCACGTTCACCAATGAGCAATTTAACAGGCCGGTGAATAAAGTTATCCAGCACCATCCAGCGTGTAACAAAGGGCGTTAACCCTTCCTGCTCAAACAACGGCAGGGCTTCGCGCAGATTATTTATCAGATGGGCGGCCAGCTCATTGCGGTTAACGGATACACCGGCTTCCTGCAGGTTAATCCAGCCCTGATTAATCTGCGATGCATCGGCTGTACGCATAGCAAGGTTAATCCCGGCCCCCATGACGATATGCGCGGCATCACCCGTTTTACCGGTCAGTTCGACCAGAATACCTGCCAGTTTGCGATCGTTAAGGTAAATATCATTGGGCCATTTGACGCGAACATCATCAGCCCCTAATGAACGTAATGTCTCAGCAATGATAATACCAATCACAAGACTAAGACCCATCGCCGCAGCGGGTCCCTGCTCCAGACGCCAGTACATAGACATGTAGAGATTAGCGCCAAAGGGAGAGAACCATTGACGCCCACGACGGCCACGACCAGCCTGCTGATACTCAGCGATACAGGCAGCACCCGACTCCATCTCATGCATGCGCTCCAGCAGATACTGATTTGTGGAGTCAATCACCGGGATAACAGAGATATTGCCCTGCTTAACCTGAGCGACAATTGCCTGCTCATCCAACAGCTGCATCGGGGCAGAGAGACTGTAGCCCTTCCCTGTCACGGTATAAACGTCAAGTCCCCAGCTTTTTAAGGTCTGGATATGCTTGTTAATGGCTGCGCGACTCATGCCCAGTGTTTCACCCAGCTGTTCGCCAGAATGAAACTCACCGTCCGATAAAATATCGACCAGCTTTAGCGGGATACTGTTGTCTTTCATGCGATTACCCCGACAGCATTGCACTCGCCCTGTGCCTGAATAAACCGCACCTCAGGCTCCAGCCAGACATCAAACTTTTCACCCACCTTCGCACGCACGGTTTTTGCCAGCGCAACGATATCGTCAGGTGTGGCATTATCAGCATTAATCAGCACCAGAGCCTGTTGCTGATGAACGGCGGCACCGCCGATACGATAACCTTTCAACTGACACTGATCGATAAGCCATCCGGCTGCCAGCTTGGTTTCACCATTCGGCATCAGATAGTGTGGCATAGCTGGAAAATGCGCCAGCAAGGCGCTGCACTGCGCCTCGGTAACGACCGGATTTTTGAAGAAGCTGCCTACATTCCCGGTCACTTTTGGATCCGGTAATTTGCTCTGCCGCATCTGGCACACCGCGTGATAAACATCCCAGGCGCTAGCCGTTACCGGATTCAGAGTCTTCAGATCACCGTAGGTCAATACGGGCTGCCATTGTTTAGGCAGGATTATCCCGACCGCGACGATGACATAACCTCTCTGATAGCGATGCTTGAAAATGCTGTCACGATAGCCAAATTCACAGGCTTCACGATCGAGACGCTCTGTCTCACCACTGTCCAGGTTAAGCACATCCACATATTCGCAGACATCTTTTAATTCCACACCATAGGCACCAATGTTCTGAATCGGTGCAGAACCCGTCATTCCAGGGATTAATGCCAGATTCTCCAGGCCAGTGATCCCTTTTTCCAGTGTGCTCTTAACCAGCTGATGCCAGTTCTCACCTGCTCCGACATGCAACTTCCAGTACTCATACTCATCCTGAATGTTGATGCCTTTAATGCGGTTAAGTACCACAGTACCAGCGAAATCATCCAGAAAGAGGACATTGCTGCCTTCACCAAGCACCATGAAAGGGGTTTGATCACGCTGGCTGGCCTGCCATGCAGCCAGAATGGCAGCTGGCGTCTCAGCAACGATGCGTTTCTGTGTATGTACTTCAAGCCCAAGCGTATTGTCGGCTTTTAAGGAAGGATGCTGGCTGGACATTTGACGACCTTTACTGAGTTATCTGGGCGTAGTTTACCGTATCAGGGAGGGGTTCTCAGGCTGTTTTCGGGGATTATGATGAGGTTTTTCACGATCTGCAGACGTAAAAAAGCCCCGCACTTTCGTGCGGGGCTTCTTCACTTATATAATGCCTGGCAGTTCCCTACTCTCGCATGGGGAGACCCCACACTACCATCGG
>NZ_JAUTYS010000030.1:0-2738 GCF_041982285.1 Pantoea sp. ANP04
TACGCTGGTGCTGTGCGACGCGCCGGACCAGCATCAGGCGTTTCCGGGCTATGAGACCATCGCCTATCACGTTACCCCGTCGGGCGTCGCCGGTGCCGGGCTCGGTGGACGTCTACGACTGGCCAGGTCACTTTGTCGACCACAGCCACGGCGAGTCCTACGCGCGCATCCGTCAGGAGGTGTGGCAGGCCGAGCACCACAGCGTCAGCGGGTCGGGCACCGCCACCGGCATCGCGCCGGGCTTCACCTTCGCCATCATCAACGCGCCGCACTTCAGCGACAACGGCGAATATCTGGTGACCTCGGCCACCTATGACTTCACCGAGAACAGCTACGCCAGCGGCGACACCGGCGAGAGCCGGCACAACATCAGCTTCACGGTGCTGCCGTCGTCGGTGACGTACCGCACGCCGCCGGAGACGCCGTGGCCGAAAACGCACGGTCCGCAGACCGCGAAGGTGGTGGGGCCGAAAGGCGAGTCGATCTGGACCGACCGCTACGGCCGGGTAAAGGTGAAGTTTCACTGGGACCGTCTGGCGAAGGGCGACGACACGAGTTCGTGCTGGGTGCGCGTCTCCAGCGCCTGGGCCGGTCAGGGGTTCGGCGGCGTGCAGATCCCGCGTGTTAACGACGAAGTGGTGGTGGACTTTATCAATGGCGATCCGGACCGTCCGCTGATCATCGGCCGGGTGTACAACGAGGCGAGCATGCCGCCGTGGGCGCTGCCGGCGGCGGCGACGCAGATGGGTTTTCTGAGCCGGTCGAAGGACGGCACGGCGGACACGGCGAACGCGCTGAGGTTTGAGGATAAGGCGGGTGAGGAACAGGTCTGGCTGCATGCTGAAAAGAACATGGACACTGAGGTGGAAAACAATGAAACCCACAGCGTCGGCAGCAACCGGACTAAAATTTATAACTAATGCCAGCAAATGCGGAGGTGCTGATGCTCCAGTGAGTAAAACATTTATGGTGAAAGATACTAAGCACGAACGTGTGGATATTGAGATTATTTCTGGTAAAGCATTTTTGGAGTAGATATGTTTAATAACTACCTTAATGATGAAAAGGTTTATTTAGAGTTAGAGTCTTTTTTAAAAAATTTCTTCTTAAATTTTATAAATTGCAAGGAATCAGTTGACTGTCCATATTACAATACTACGTTTTCAAATGGAAAGCCGTTTATGGATGGCAATCCAATATTTTCAGCACGAAAAAAAAATAATGGCACCATCATAAAAGTTGTTTTAGATGAAGATGCTAATTCATTAAGTGAGTTTGATAAAGAGGTCGACGGCTTTCCTATTCATGTCATAGTTGCTAATGCTTCTTCTTTAGACTCTATTAAAGAGAAGATTATCTCTTGGTACGAAAAATATAATTAATATATATCCGTAATTATCAATGCAGCAAATAGAAAATAATTACTAAGCACCAAGATTGACGCACAATATCTTACCGGACGGGCGGGAACTGAAGCAGTTCCACTATGGCAGCGGGCAGCGGGTGCAGGTCAACTTTGGTACCCGTGTCATCAGCGAAAGCGAACGTGGCGTCCTGCACCGTGAAGTGCGCCGCACTCAGGGTGCAATCACCAGTGAATATCGCGTTACTGAATTAGCATGGAATCTACTTATATTCGCACGCATTACCGGACAGCTGCCGGCGCACGGTCTGCTGTTTCATACGCCGAATGACACTGAGGTGCTGTCACGCCCATTTGTGCTTGCCGCTAAGCTGCTCTCCACCGACGCGCGCATCGACCGCCACGCCCTGCTGGGCCACAATTTACATACACATTGTTGAAGCGATAAAGTGATAAGAAGGTGAAAATGCATTTTTTAACTGAAATACCCTTCATTATCGGTATTACTATGACGGTTATGGGTTTGTTAGTGATGTTTTTACTGTTCAAACCAGATAAAAATGAGTTGATAGAAATAAAAAACTGGAAAGCCAGAGATGAGTGGCAGGGTTATATAATAACTACCGAGCCTGTCAGCTGGTCGCAAACAAATACCCAATATGATGACGGTTTTTTTTATAACTTCAATGTGCGGCTTACCCTTTCTGGTAAAGAGACTATATGCACCGGAAAAGGGTTGGTAATTAAAGGTAAGATCCATAAGTTAAAGAAAGGTATTAAAGTCATTGTAAAGTATAGCGACGAAATCCCATCAAAAGTCGCTATACTTGATGTGTTATATGAGTAAGTTATAATAATTCATCCTGCGGAAAATTTTTCTTGCTTGAAGATATGTTAACTATTTTTCATAGAAAACCTTGCTCAGGTTGCATTAAGGATATTTATACAAGTAAGGATATTTATACAAGTAATAATGTCGAACACTATGGTAAGCCTATCGCTTCATTTTCCCTATTTCTGAAAGGCATGCCCGCAATCCTTTTGCCTGGCAGGAGCCTTCAAAACTCTACCAATGCGAGTGCCATACATACCGTGCCTGATCAGCTCAACGTACTGATGCTGGTACCCAAAGCTAGTGCCTTTTGCCGAATTATCATCTTACAGGGATGAAAACCATGTTCTCACGCATTACTGCTCAGCTGCCGGCGGACGGCCTGCTGTTCCATACGCTCACCGGCACCGAGACGCTGTCCCGTCCCTTTGTGCTCACCGCCGAACTGCTGGCCACCGACGCGCGTATCGACCGTCACGCCCTGCTGGGCAAGCCGGTGACCTTTACGCTGCCGACCGACGGCCTGATGAACGCGCTGAGCCC
>NZ_JAUTYS010000031.1:0-2395 GCF_041982285.1 Pantoea sp. ANP04
TCTTTATGGGGGTGACTGCGTACCTTTTGTATAATGGGTCAGCGACTTATATTCTGTAGCAAGGTTAACCGTATAGGGGAGCCGCAGGGAAACCGAGTCTTAACTGGGCGTTAAGTTGCAGGGTATAGACCCGAAACCCGGTGATCTAGCCATGGGCAGGTTGAAGGTTGGGTAACACTAACTGGAGGACCGAACCGACTAATGTTGAAAAATTAGCGGATGACCTGTGGCTGGGGGTGAAAGGCCAATCAAACCGGGAGATAGCTGGTTCTCCCCGAAAGCTATTTAGGTAGCGCCTCGTGAACTCATCCTCGGGGGTAGAGCACTGTTTCGGCTAGGGGGCCATCCCGGCTTACCAACCCGATGCAAACTGCGAATACCGAGGAATGTTATCACGGGAGACACACGGCGGGTGCTAACGTCCGTCGTGAAGAGGGAAACAACCCAGACCGCCAGCTAAGGTCCCAAAGTCATGGTTAAGTGGGAAACGATGTGGGAAGGCACAGACAGCCAGGATGTTGGCTTAGAAGCAGCCATCATTTAAAGAAAGCGTAATAGCTCACTGGTCGAGTCGGCCTGCGCGGAAGATGTAACGGGGCTAAACCATGCACCGAAGCTGCGGCAGCGACACTATGTGTTGTTGGGTAGGGGAGCGTTCTGTAAGCCGTCGAAGGTGTGCTGTGAGGCATGCTGGAGGTATCAGAAGTGCGAATGCTGACATAAGTAACGATAAAGCGGGTGAAAAGCCCGCTCGCCGGAAGACCAAGGGTTCCTGTTCAACGTTAATCGGAGCAGGGTGAGTCGACCCCTAAGGCGAGGCCGAAAGGCGTAGTCGATGGGAAACAGGTTAATATTCCTGTACTCGGTGTTACTGCGAAGGGGGGACGGAGAAGGCTATATCAGCCGGGCGACGGTTGTCCCGGTTTAAGCGTGTAGGCGGAGGGTCCAGGTAAATCCGGTCCCTTATTAACGCTGAGGCGTGACGACGAGGCACTACGGTGCTGAAGTGATAAATGCCCAGCTTCCAGGAAAAGCCTCTAAGCATCAGGTAACACAGAATCGTACCCCAAACCGACACAGGTGGTCAGGTAGAGAATACCAAGGCGCTTGAGAGAACTCGGGTGAAGGAACTAGGCAAAATGGTGCCGTAACTTCGGGAGAAGGCACGCTGGCGCGTAGGTGGAGGGACTTGCTCCCCGAGCCGAAGCCAGTCGAAGATACCAGCTGGCTGCAACTGTTTATTAAAAACACAGCACTGTGCAAACACGAAAGTGGACGTATACGGTGTGACGCCTGCCCGGTGCCGGAAGGTTAATTGATGGGGTTATCCGCAAGGAGAAGCTCTTGATCGAAGCCCCGGTAAACGGCGGCCGTAACTATAACGGTCCTAAGGTAGCGAAATTCCTTGTCGGGTAAGTTCCGACCTGCACGAATGGCGTAATGATGGCCAGGCTGTCTCCACCCGAGACTCAGTGAAATTGAACTCGCTGTGAAGATGCAGTGTACCCGCGGCAAGACGGAAAGACCCCGTGAACCTTTACTACAGCTTGACACTGAACATTGAGCCTTGATGTGTAGGATAGGTGGGAGGCTTTGAAGCGCGGACGCCAGTTCGCGTGGAGCCAACCTTGAAATACCACCCTTTAATGTTTGATGTTCTAACGTAGGCCCGTGATCCGGGCTGCGGACAGTGTCTGGTGGGTAGTTTGACTGGGGCGGTCTCCTCCTAAAGAGTAACGGAGGAGCACGAAGGTCAGCTAATCACGGTCGGACATCGTGAGGTTAGTGCAATGGCATAAGCTGGCTTGACTGCGAGAGTGACGGCTCGAGCAGGTGCGAAAGCAGGTCATAGTGATCCGGTGGTTCTGAATGGAAGGGCCATCGCTCAACGGATAAAAGGTACTCCGGGGATAACAGGCTGATACCGCCCAAGAGTTCATATCGACGGCGGTGTTTGGCACCTCGATGTCGGCTCATCACATCCTGGGGCTGAAGTAGGTCCCAAGGGTACGGCTGTTCGCCGTTTAAAGTGGTACGCGAGCTGGGTTTAGAACGTCGTGAGACAGTTCGGTCCCTATCTGCCGTGGGCGCTGGAGAATTGAGGGGGGTTGCTCCTAGTACGAGAGGACCGGAGTGAACGCACCACTGGTGTTCGGGTTGTCATGCCAATGGCATTGCCCGGTAGCTAAGTGCGGAAAAGATAAGTGCTGAAAGCATCTAAGCACGAAACTTGCCCCGAGATGAGTTCTCCCTGACTCCTTGAGAGTCCTGAAGGGACGTTGAAGACTACGACGTTGATAGGCCGGGTGTGTAAGCGCAGCGATGCGTTGAGCTAACCGGTACTAATGACCCGTGAGGCTTAACCTTACAACGCCAGAGGCGTTTTTGAGAGACA
>NZ_JAUTYS010000032.1:0-1427 GCF_041982285.1 Pantoea sp. ANP04
GTGACGGCGTTGCCAGACGGTCTTCCCTGTAACAGCGGCTGGCTGGTTTTACTGATGCGGCGTCCTAGCGGATCGTAGCGAAAACTCAACTTAGTGCGCGGCTTGTTACGTTCCCATGGCTCGCTGATGACGTCCGTCAGGCGATGCTCACCATCGTAGCGATATCGCCAGCGGGTATGCCCATCATCTTTCTCCGTGGTACATCCATGGATATCGTACTGCCAGCGGATACCGTTCAGTTCGGTGAAACGGCTATACATGACATGAGCGGCATTATGGCGATCCAGCGGGTTGCCAGCGCCACTGTTCATTACCCGGCTGCGCATTGTCCTGTGATAACAGCCGGCCGGCATTATCGTAGTTCCATAATGTCTGGCTGAACGGATTATCGTCGTGCTCTTCACGGATTAAGTTGTTGCCGTAATCGAATCTATATCGACAGGAATTGTGTATAACCTCTCAACGATCAATGCAATTAACTAAAAACACTCTTTATTTAAAGTAAAAGTTAGGAAATTAATCTCTTAGAAAAAGACCTATCAAGTGAGAGGAATACCTGGATGGTTGAATTTCTGAAAATGTGAAAAACACTACTACCTTATGATTTTCAAAATCACATTCCGTTTCAAAAAAGCTGATAGCTTCACCATCGTAATGATAACGACCCGAATCTTTAATTTTTTCCTTTAC
This sequence comes from Pantoea sp. ANP04, assembly GCF_041982285.1. NCBI lineage: Bacteria > Pseudomonadati > Pseudomonadota > Gammaproteobacteria > Enterobacterales > Erwiniaceae > Pantoea > Pantoea sp. ANP04. The sequence continues at coordinate 691 of NZ_JAUTYS010000032.1, forward strand.
TCCTTTTATTTTTTTTGAATAATTTTTCTTAAAATCTAACTCTTCTGAATTGAAACTTCTTGAACCATACACCGAAAAAACTATTTTTCCAGAACAGCACGGGCATTCAAAAAAGTTCTTTTTATGGATAAAGTCATTTTCAATACCATCGTGTAACAAAACTTTTTTTTTAATAAAATTTTTCATAACTTCCTTAAGACTCCATCTTTGATAAGATCTTCAATATAATCAGCTGTTTCGTATTGTTTGTTCATCCCTGGCTTCCCAAACCAAGGAATTGCCGGTCCTGAATCAACTTCATAAGGTTTTAATACCTCATAGGTGGATAGTGGCTTTGTTAAAGTATAATCCGGAAGCGCCCTTCCCTCAAAAGAAGCTCCGGCCGGAGAAAGAAATGTTCCTGGATCTCTGAAAACACCATCTTCAATCCATCCACCATAACGATCTACGTATTCTCCGGGCTGAAGAGTTTCTTTCACTGAAGTAACAAAACCGCGGTTAGGAGGCCAGGCACCTTCACCCATAAGTTGTTCTAACGCTGCCCAGTCTTGTTTTTTCCATAAAGCATATGCTTTGGATGCTTGTTTCCTTGAAGTGAATTGTTTTTTATTCGACTTTTTCTGGAAATCATTCCATGCATTTTTACAACTCAACCCCCAAGGATCCACCCATCCCAGCGCATTCGGCGCATACTGGTAAAGGTTGATCCCGCCCGCCAGCCCTATCGGATCCTGCTG
>NZ_JAUTYS010000033.1:0-1244 GCF_041982285.1 Pantoea sp. ANP04
CATAAACTGTTGTTAGGTATTGGCGAAGTTGCTATAGTTAAATGAGTAAAAAAATTAATAATTTAAGGATTCCGATATGAGCTTACTAGGTGGTAATGATTTAAAAGAACAGCAGAAGATTAATGAGCTTGAGCTTAAAATAAATAGAGAGAAGCAGAAGCTAGATAAGAAGCTGACACGGCAAAAAATTCTACTGGGTGCTTTTCTTGTAGATGCTTTAGAGAATGATTCAGTAGAAGGTCTAAAGGAATATACAGCCGATAATCTAATAAACTTCCTGACCAGACAGACGGATAAGGATTTGATGGCAGATTTGGTAAAAGGGCTTGGCGGTAAGGTTGAGACTAACTGATGACTGATTTAAATATAAGAATTATTATATTCACTTCCCTATTAGTGAGTCTTGTTGGGTGTGTAAGTATACCTCAAAGCAAAAAGTCTGAGTTGTTTACATATATACCTACCAATAATCCTGAGGTAGCGATACAAAAACTTGGTTATTTGACAGAAGTTGAGGGGTGTTTGCAGTATCGATATAGAGGTCAGATTAAAACACCTATTTTTCCTGATGGTAAATCTTTTTGGAATAAGGAGCTAGGCACTATTACCGTAGGTGAAAACACCATTAAACTTGATGAGCTATTTAGCTACGGCGGAACTGGAATAGTTTCTGAGTCTGAATTGGTTTCTGCACCTAACTCTAAGTGTATGTTGACTGATAAGGTTAAATTGTCGTCAGTAGATTCTCATTCAGAAGATATAACCATGAACCCAAAATACAAATATTCAAGTTTTACTGTTCCTAATATTGATTCTAAATTTAATTCAGGAGTATTCACTTATCAACCTGATCAGACTGCCAAAATAGAGCAGATAGGTACAATTCAAGATATGGGAAAGCCTAACTGCCTATACTTTTTAAACGGTTCAGAAGTTGCAACTCCTGTATTTCCTAAAGGTACGGTATGGAATAAAGACTCCAATACTATAACTATGTCTGACTCAACAATTAAAATAGGAGCAGATAATAAGATTACAGTTCAAACTACTGGTGCTTTACCTTCTAATTCTATGAGTTTTTTGACTGTTGGGGATAGTGATTGCCTAGAGTTACTGACGCTTCCTATTCAAAAAATAATTTCCTAGTTATTGTTTAACTTATAACTATGGAGAACCAGTCATATATTTTCACTGGTTCGGTTCCCTAGTGAGGACTTGAACCTTTGGCTGTGGGCTATATACGA
>NZ_JAUTYS010000035.1:0-1048 GCF_041982285.1 Pantoea sp. ANP04
CGGGCCCCGTGCTACTTGGGTGTCTCTCAAACGAGCCGTACAGATTTCAGCTACGGGAGTCTTACCCTCTACGCCGGACCTTTCGCATGTCCTTCGCCTACCCATACGGTTTCTGACTCGTCCCACGGCCGGCAGACCGTGCAAGAGGATCCCACAACCCCGCATACGCAACCCCTGCCGGGTCTCACACGCATACGGTTTGGCCTCATCCGGTTTCGCTCGCCACTACTCCCGGAATCACGGTTGTTTTCTCTTCCTGCGGGTACTGAGATGTTTCACTTCCCCGCGTTCCCTCCACGCAACCTATACATTCAGCTGCGGGTCATACGGCATGACACCGTACGGGGTTTCCCCATTCGGAAATCTCCGGATCAAAGCTTGCTTACAGCTCCCCGAAGCATATCGGTGTTCGTCCCGTCCTTCATCGGCTCCTAGTGCCAAGGCATCCACCGTGCGCCCTTAAAAACTTCAACACAAAACAAGTTCTCAAGTTTGAGCTATAAAACAATCAACAAAATCACAAAACAACCACACCAAAAAACCCCAAAAGGCTCTCTAACATGGTCATCTTATAAGATGCTCGCGTTCACTATACAGTTCCCAAACAACAACCCCACACCCCCACACAAACCACCAACAACCCACCCAAAAGGCGAACCATCACGATGACCGTGCAAAGACACAGGACAAACACTGAAACACCAAACCCCTCAAACAAGGGGGCTTGTTGCCTCAAAACCCAACAGCATGCCAAACCATACAAACCACCTGGCCCCCACACCCTCATTCCAACACCCACAACCCCCAAAGGAGAAGCAAACGCGTACTAAGAAAGCATGAACACCATGCAGCCACAGCCAATACCACCAAACACAACATGAGCTGCATCTGTTTTTCCGGTATTGAGTTCATTGATATTCCACCCATGAGCAACCCGCCTGCCAACACTCGTGACAGAAACGGGCAACCAATAATTGGTTAGCTCCTTAGAAAGGAGGTGATCCAGCCGCACCTTCCGGTACGGCTACCTTGTTACGACTTAGTCCCA
>NZ_JAUTYS010000036.1:0-1037 GCF_041982285.1 Pantoea sp. ANP04
ACATGCCCGGGAGATGTGTGGAGTGGGAGTATATTTCGAGGAACCTCTTGATGATGACGTGCCAACTGACGATGATAGACGCTTGCCTGATTCTGATGCTGAGGAGAACTCTGACGATGACTCTTACGATGACTCGAACGAAGGGGGTATGACATTGAGGAAGAGTCCGACTAATCAGGTTCTTCGACTTTATTTTCCACTGAGGGCAGTGTCTAGTCTAAGTGTGGGGTGTCGGCAGAATCTGCATGCTATATTTGTATGTTTGCTTGTTTATTTTGTTTTATTTATTTTGTTTTTGTTTTATTTATTTTGTTTTGAGTCCGATTTTTTTTGTGATTTTTTTCGTGTGACGTTTTTTTTAGTTTTTAGTAGTTAAAATTTTTCTAGCCTCGCATGAAATTATTTTAATAGGCAGCATGAGATTATAACAATAGTATGTATTACAATTGTGACTATTGAGACATTTAGGCTCTAGTTGTGACTCATTATGTGATAGTGTGTGATTCAATTCCTTCACTTGTTGGGTTGAGAGTCTATATTGCTACCAATCAAGTCGACCATGTGCCTTGTGTGTGTGAGATAATAGTATATTCTATGTATGTGGCTGATGCTAGAACTTGCCTGGTATGTATGCAAAGCGAAAATAAGGAGTGTAAGTTTAGGATATGATTTAGGCATTTCTTTGGCAACCTATATTTGTTTACCTTCAGTTTTACCTACCCATGGACATCATCCTAGTTAAACCCTTTTGAGCCTTTAGCCTATTTCTTTGACAACCTTGTATGTAAGCCTAATTCATTTTTTTTCAAGACCGTAATTTGATCCAAATTCCTAAGTGCTTTAAAGTGAAAAAGTCATGTGACAACATAAGAGGAAATTGGTTGAGTATGATGCTTTAAATTGTAATGGTGCTTGAATATGTTATGAAAAAGAAAGTGCTATCATAAGAGGTATGTTGTGAGAAGAAAAAGGAAAAGAAAGCTGAAAAGTGAGTTGTGCTTTAAAATTGAAAAACAAAAGAGGAGAACAAGGGTGCT
>NZ_JAUTYS010000037.1:0-876 GCF_041982285.1 Pantoea sp. ANP04
GTTCTTGAACTCCTTGGTCATTACGATCCCGGCTGCCATCATCCCGATCATCATTGCCAGCTTGGCGGCCTACGCTTTTGCCTGGATCAATTTCAAAGGGCGCAACACTCTATTCATCTTGGTCTTTGCATTGCAGATTGTCCCGATCCAGATGGCGCTGGTTCCACTGCTGCAGATGTTTTCCGATGGCGTGGAAATCGGTGGGTTGTATATCCTTCCCGGGCTAGGCGTTAATGGGCTCGACGGGGCCTATGCCAAGGTTTGGATTGCCCATACGATTTTCGCCTTGCCTCTGGCGATCTTCATGCTGCATAACTTCATTTCGGAAATCCCGGAAGAAGTCATTGAAGCTGCACGAGTAGACGGTGCCGGGCACGGAACTATATTCACTCGTATCGTCCTTCCGCTGGCGACTCCTGCCATCGCGTCGTTTGGAATTTTCCAATTCCTCTGGGTATGGAATGACTTGCTGGTGGCCACGGTCTTCACCTCCGGTGGGGAACTTCCGATTACCAAGGCGCTTCAAGACCTCTCAGGTTCTTATGGCCAATCGTGGGAGCTGCTCACAGCCGGAGCGTTCATCTCGATGATCATTCCGCTGGTTGTCTTCTTCGCACTGCAACGATTCTTCGTGCGAGGTTTGCTGGCAGGAGCCAGCAAGGGCTAAGTCGAGCTCGTTCCAGAACCAGAGGGTGTCCGTCTGAAATCTCAGACGGACACCCTCTGGTTCTCTGTTCCCAAGCCATGAATCCTAGGTAGGCTCATGCCTAAAGGACCAGCAACACCACGAAGGCGGAATTCTCATGGCAACCCTGTTGCTTACCAACATTGGACAGCTGACTACGTTTGACCAAAACGCCCGGGTGCTGGAACACG
>NZ_JAUTYS010000038.1:0-876 GCF_041982285.1 Pantoea sp. ANP04
CTTGTCGGCCACGAGATTTTCGTAGTTGCCGCCGCTGACGTTGGTGATGGAGTTGGTCAGCGGAGTGTGGCCGACCAGTACATCGTTCGGCGCGCTGATGCTCACCGAACCGGTGGTCTCGCCGACCGGGATGGTGATCTTCTCACCGTTGGCCAGGTTCACGGTGACGGGCGAACCGGTCACAGGAGCGCTAACGGTGGCGGTATAAGTGACGTTGCCGCCTTCGGCAGCCGAAGGCGTGGCCTTGAGCGTGACGGTGGAGTTGTCGATGGTGTCAGTCACATCGGTTACGGCTGGCGTGGTGTTTGGCACCAGCTTCTCGAAGTTGCCACCTTCGGCCTTGGTGATAGTGGCCTCAACCTTGCCAGCGTCTTTGTAGACGTCATCGGCTGGGGCCGCGACGGTGGCGGTGCCGGTGGTGGCACCAGCAGCGATAGTGATGACAGCACCGTTGCTCAGGGTCACGGTGACCGGAGTCCCTGCAGCGTTGGTCAGCGTAGCGGTGTAAACGATGGACCCGCCTTCTGCTACCGAGTCAGTAGCACTCAGGCTCAGGGTGGTGGTGTCTGGCGTATCAGTAACCGAGGTTTCAGCTGGCTTGTCGTTGATCTCCAGCTTCTCGTAGTTACCGCCGTCAGCCTTGGTGATGGTGGTGCTCAAGGAGCTACCGCCAGCCAGGGCATCGTTCGGCGCGGTGAAGTTCACGGTGCCGGAGGATTCACCGACTGGAATGGTGATGGTTTGACCGTTGGACAAGGTCACCACGACCGGCGAACCGGTCACCGGAGCCGTAACCGACGCGGTGTAAACCACCGTTCCACCTTCGGCGACGCTTGGGGTGGCAGTCAGGCTGACGGTGGAAGTGTCGATGGTGTC
>NZ_JAUTYS010000039.1:0-847 GCF_041982285.1 Pantoea sp. ANP04
TGTCAACGCTAATTTCACGCGCAGACTCAACCTGAATAAGCGGATGCTCAGGATCTTCCTCATTCGAACCAACCGACACGAAGCCACGCCCAAGAATCAACGTCTCACGGTGATGCAAAAGGGACTGAGAGTCAAGATTGTTCGCATCCCAACCCTCACGCAACGCCTCAATAGACGACTTATCGCCCTGGTTGTAGAAGAAACGCATAGACAAACGATTAGTCAGCGTATCCACGTAAGTTCGGCACCAGTTAGCGGACATTTCAAACGTCCGCAACTCCGGAGGAACACTCAAGCCGATCTGCTTTAGACGGCGCGTGCCCTCATAATACTTATGGTGCGTCTCATCTGCCACTGCATAAGAGGAGAGGCGATTCTCAAGGCCCTGCACAAGATTAGATGTGTCGCGATCAAGCGCCATTCGAGCCTCCTAAAAACATATAACCCGAGAACTTTTCTTCGCCCAGCCGTTAGCGTGAGCATCAGCAGCAGCTTCATGAGCCAGAATCGTGCTCATAACAATGTCGATCTTCTGGTGATTCGTCGGCTTATCCAACGTGTACATCTGCCCCGGACGCGCCTTCTTGCGAGCGTTCGCAAAATGAGTGTCAGCAAGAGGGCAACCATCATGCTTAATGCGCGCCTGTGCCAAATCAACCTCAAAACGGATAATCGCCGGATGCATACGAGAAATACGGTTAGTAGGCCACTCCTGAAAGCGATCCTCGCCATACTTCACGCCCCACTGCTCAATCTCCGTCTCCCAGCCATACGGGTCACCATAGAAAAGCTTCACGTCGTAACGAGTAACCAGCTCATCCATAGCCGCATGAACCTCGGAGCGGGG
>NZ_JAUTYS010000040.1:0-832 GCF_041982285.1 Pantoea sp. ANP04
AGGGGCAAACCACGGTCAGCGCTGTTCGGTAAGGCTGCCAGCTGCGGCTTTTTTAACCTGGGCCGGGGCGAAATGGCAGGTAAAGGTACTGCCGTGGCCCAGTACGCTGCTGATTTCCAGGCGTGCGCGATGACGCAGCAGCACGTGCTTGACGATGGCCAGGCCCAGGCCCGTGCCGCCGTAGCGTCGGGAAATCGAGCTGTCGGCCTGCTGGAATGCATCGAACATCAGTTCCAGGCTGGCCGGGCTGATGCCAATCCCGCTGTCGCGCACTGAGCAGGTGAACCACAGGAGTTCGTGATCCAGGGTCTGCCACTGGGGCTCGATGGTGACGCTGCCTTGTTCGGTGAACTTCAGCGCGTTGCCGATCAGGTTGACCAGGATCTGCTCCAGGCGGGTCTGGTCGATCTGCAGGGTCTGTTCGCTGAAGTCGCGGTGCAGTTGCAGGGGCAGGGGTTCGATGCGGGCGTTGAGAATCTGCAGGGCGGCGTCCACTGCCTTGTCCAGGCTGGCCTGGCCCTGATCGTCGCCGCGGCGGGCGAAGGAGCGCAGGCTGGCGGTGATGCGGCCCATGCGGTCGATCAGTTCATTGATGGTCTTGAGGTTGGCGCTGGCGGTGTCCAGGGCGCCGCGCTCAAGAAAACGCACGGTGTTGCCGGACAAGGTGCGCAACGCCGCCAGCGGCTGGTTCAGCTCGTGGGCGATGCTGGTGGACATCTGGCCGATGGCCGCCAGCTTGCCGGCCTGGACCAGTTCGTCCTGGGCCCGGCGCAGGGTCTCTTCGGCCTGGCGGCGTTCGCGGATCTGCCCCTTGAGGCGCTCGTTGCTGGCC
>NZ_JAUTYS010000041.1:0-823 GCF_041982285.1 Pantoea sp. ANP04
GTTCCATCAGCCGGCTGACGAAGTCGAAGCTGGTCTCGCGGTACTGCACGCAGTATTCCCACTCCCGATAGGGACGGCTCAGGGCGTCTTCGAAATCGGAAAAGCCCAGGTCGCGAAACACCTGCTTGATGATCTGCGGGATGCTCAGGTGCTGGAAAATCCGGCAGTCGGAGGTGCGGCTGAGCAGCCACAGCCAGGGGCGCAGGGTCACCTGGTAACTGGCGAACTGGCCGCTGTCGACGTTCTGGCTGCAGCGGGCCACGATGCCGTGGAAATAGCGCTGGCTGCCGTCGTCCAACTGCACGCTCAGGCCCATGGGTTTGCCCAGCAGCTGGTTGAGGTCGATGTTGGCGTCGCTGGAAGTCAGCTGCAGCTGGTAATCGAACAAGCGCCCCAGCTCTTCGCCGCCGCCCATGCTGTTGAGCAGCAGGACGTCCGGTCCCAGTGGGCAATTGACCTGTGCCAGTCGTGTGGATTGCTGAAATAGCATCGTCAGTCTCGTTGAATGCGTGGTGTGCCTGAACACTGCGTCCGGCGCGCTCCCTGTAGCCGCTGCCGAAGGCTGCGACCGACTCCGTAGGAGGCGCAGCCCTTGAGGGCCTTCGGGCCCTCAAGCACGCACCCAGCCCGCGGCAGCGGCTACCGGCCTTGTGTCGGGTACCGGGCTCCAGGTTTGAGGAGCCCGCTTTTTTTGCACACCGCCGTAGATCCAGGAAGGCCACGATGTCGGACGCTCAAGTCGCAACTCCCCCGCAGGACGTATTGGACAAGGCCGTCGCCGAAGGCGGCGCCTATGAGGTGCTGCACAAGCGCCTGCTGGACC
>NZ_JAUTYS010000042.1:0-820 GCF_041982285.1 Pantoea sp. ANP04
TCAACGATGGCCCGGTGTGGACCTCGGCCGGAGTCACCGCCGGTATCGACCTGGCCCTGGCCCTGGTGGAGGCCGACCTGGGGCGCGAGGCGGCGCTGGATGTGGCCCGGCAACTGGTGGTGTTTCTCAAGCGCCCGGGCGGCCAGTCGCAGTTCAGCGTGACCCTGTCGCTGCAAAACAGCGGCGGGCGTTTCGATGGCTTGCACGCCTGGATTGCCGAGAATCTCAGTCGCGAGCTGACCTTGCCGATCCTGGCCCAGCAGGCGGGCATGAGCGAGCGCAGCTTCGTCCGTCACTACCGCGCCGACACCGGCCAGACCCCGGCCCGGGCCATCGAACTGATCCGCGTGGAAACCGCCCGGCGCCTGCTGGCCGACACCGGCCTGCCGATCAAACGCATCGCCGCCCAATGCGGTTTTGGCAGTGAAGAAACCCTGCGCCGCAGCCTGCTGCGGGCCCTGGGGGTGACGCCCCAGGCCTATCGCGAACGTTTTGCCAGCACCGAGCAGGTCTGAGCCCGGGGGCGCGGTTCAGCCTTCGACCAGGCTCAGCTGGCCGTCGCTATACAGCACTTCGCGGCCGACCCAGGCCGTGTCCACTTGCGGCAGCACCGCCGACGGCTTGCGCAGTTCCCGCAGTAGCGTGGAGCCGTGGGACAGGCGCCCACCCATGCGCGCGATCACGGCCCGGGCCGCTTGGTAGTGAGCGTGGCGCCCGGGATCGAGGGTGTCTTCCAGGAGGATATCGACCCCCAGCACGCCCTGGACCTGCCCCGGATAGATCATGAAGCCCGCGGCCTGCTCGCTGCCTTCGCGGCCGT
>NZ_JAUTYS010000043.1:0-819 GCF_041982285.1 Pantoea sp. ANP04
CCTGCCGCACCTGCGGGTGATGTTGCTGCTGTTTGGTGGGCTGGCCTGCCTGGCGGCCTATTGGCTGCGGGCCGTGCACACCGATAACCCGCTGTTTGCGCCCTCGCTATTCAAGGTTCGAACCTTTGCCGTGGGCATCCTCGGCAACCTGTTCGCCCGCCTGGGCAGCGGTGCCCTGCCGTTCCTGGTGCCGCTGCTGCTACAGGTGGCGCTGGGTTATTCACCGTCTCAGGCGGGGATGAGCATGCTGCCCCTGGCGGCCGCGGCGATGCTGGCCAAGTCCATTGCCCGGCCCCTGATCGAGCGCCTGGGCTACCGCATCGTGCTCACCGGCAACACCCTGGCCCTGGGGCTGATGCTGGCCAGCATGGGGCTGGTCAGCGAGCACACGCCTTATCCCCTGCTGCTGGGCATGCTGGCGGTGCTGGGGGCGATCAACTCGCTGCAGTTCACCGCGATGAACACCGTGACCCTGATCGACCTCGACGATGCCTCCGCCAGCAGCGGCAACAGCCTGTTGTCGGTGGTGGCGCAGCTGTCCCTGAGCCTGGGGGTGGCCTGTGCCGGTGCGCTGCTAGGCGGTTTTACTGCACAAGTAGGCAATGACGGAGTGAACACCGTGCTCGGCGCCTTCCAGCTGACCTTCCTCACCGTGGGCATCATGGCGATGCTAGCGGCGGCAATCTTCCTCCAGCTGTCGCCCACCGATGGCCGAAGGGCGCGCAAGGTCGAGGAACAGCACATCGAGCATTGAGCCGCACACACCCCTCCGTAGGAGCCGGCTCGCCGGCGAAGAGCCCCCGAGCCCTGCGCCAAACT
>NZ_JAUTYS010000044.1:0-806 GCF_041982285.1 Pantoea sp. ANP04
TTGTCCGCTCGGTGTTGTGTAGCGCGATTATTCGGGTGATGCGTAACCCAGGCGGTTTGCGGCAGCGTACTGAGTCGATTGATGATTATTCGCTCACGGAGACTATTGATTCTTCGTTGTCTACCGGGGCGCTTTATCTGACTGATGAGGAATGGGATCTGCTTTTGCCGGTTGTTTCTGGTGGGGCGTTCTCGATTCGTCTTTATGGCGCGCCTGATCGCGCTGCCGGCTGGTGGGTTCATCCGGATGCTTGGGTGCCGTACTCATGATTAGCGCCGAGTTGATAACTTTGCGTGGTCGTGAGGCTGCTGAAGCCCTGATGACCGACCTCTGCCTGATCGAGCGTCAATCCACCGAGGATGTCACCGACCCTGTTACGGGTGCGGTTACTTTCCCGGTGGTTGAGGTTTATGCGGGTAAGTGCAAGCTGGGTGGCGATAAGTCTCAAGCGTCGGAGCCGTCTGCTGGTGGTCATGCGTTTACGGTTGAGCAGTTGATGGTTCATTTGCCGGTGTCTGCAAAGTCTCTTACGGGTGACCGTGTGACTGTGCTTTCGTCGGCGATGGACCCTGATCTGGTCGGCCTGAAACTGCGTCTCACTGAGTTGGCGCGTGGCACGTATCGTACTGCTGATCGCTGGAACGTTGAGCTGGTGACGAGCTGATGGATGATGTTCGTGCGTTAGAGCGTGATCTGGGGCAGGTTCCGGCGAAGCTTGCAAGCAATATCGTGAAGATAGTCCCAAAGACTGGGCTAGCGATGAAGAAGCGTATGCAAGCGGACTTTCGGCAGTCAACGTATTTCAA
>NZ_JAUTYS010000045.1:0-806 GCF_041982285.1 Pantoea sp. ANP04
CCTTCCCGCTGGTCTTCCAGCACTGACCTTGTCACAAAAGCTATTGGATCGACACCATCGCTCAGGTGCCTCAAATCTTCCCGAAGCGACGGAGCAAATGCGCGCCCGCGTGCATGATGAGCAGGGTCTTGGTGCAGAATTACTGGCCCTGTCTGCCCGGGCCGAAGAGCTGGGATTAGACGCCGAATCGGTGCTGCGTGATGCGTTGACGAAAAAGTATGCAGGGATGAAGAACGAAACAACGTCGCCCTAACAAGGTGTGACGCGCTAGGCTAGGAACAGGCAATGGTGCCAACGGTCGATCGGACCGCTGGATCGACCAGCCCTTAGACAACCCCTTTATACAAGGAGTCCTTACTCATGGCATTGATTGACGCCATTCACGCGCGCGAAATTCTCGATTCCCGCGGAAATCCGACCGTTGAGGTCGAGGTCCTACTCACCGATGGTGCCCACGGCCGTGCCGCGGTTCCATCCGGTGCATCCACCGGCCAGTTCGAAGCCGCGGAACGTCGCGACGGGGACAAGAAGCGTTACCTAGGCAAGGGCGTGTTAGGCGCTGTTGCATCGGTCATCGAAGAGATCGCCGACGAGTTGGAGGGCCTTGACGCCACCGACCAGCGCTCCATCGACCAGGCAATGATCGAGTTGGACGGTACCGAGAATAAGTCAAAGCTCGGCGCCAACGCCATCTTGGGTGTTTCCGTGGCCGTGGCTAACGCCGCAGCCGCCAGCGCCAACCTGCCACTGTTCAAGTACCTGGGTGGCCCGAACGCACACGTACTGCCGGTGCCACTGATGAACAT
>NZ_JAUTYS010000046.1:0-785 GCF_041982285.1 Pantoea sp. ANP04
TTGTTTAGCTCCTTCTTTAGCTTCTGTTCTAACGTTGGTTAATGTGTTTTTGGCATCATTAGCTAACTGCCGATTTTGATCTTGAAACTCAGTCGCAAAGAAGCTCAAACTCTTAAAGTTGGCATCAAACGTTTTATTCATTCTTGTAGACAATATGGATAAATCATTAATACTGGTGGTGGCTAGGTTTACAGTTTGCACTAAGTGATGATTGGCCTTAGCAACATGACCAGCAACGCCTTGCGTTAATTGGTTATGGTAGTGATTCAGTACAGCAGACACCTCTTTGCTAACCTCTTTAGCCGCACCAATAGCAATCGCTGATTTGATGACATTCTCTCGTTCTTGATAATCTTTGAGCTGGGCTATTAGATCGTTTACCAGCTTGGCGTTTGCTGCATCTCTGTCTTTGGTGGCTTGGTCTTTTTCCTCTATCCTCTCTAACAAGGCCGTATTATGCTCGGTGAGCGTTGCAATGGCGGCAAGTAGGTCTTCAAGGTTGGGGGTCTCTGACATTTTTTATCTTCCTAATCCATAGCTGCGGCTGCGGTTAATCTCGTTACTGTAGTCTGTAATCTCTTTTTGTGCGCTCTGTAGTGCTTGCTGCTGGTTTTTTTCGATGTTTTGGCTGTGATTGTCTATAAATTCAGTTAAAACGTCTTGTAGGGCTGCTGTGTGCGTTTTACGCTCACTGGTGTAGTGTAGATTTTTGATCTCATTCAGTGCTTGCTGTGATTTGTCGCTTACTAAGTCCGTTAACGCGCCACGCTCATTTGACGCAAGCT
>NZ_JAUTYS010000047.1:0-770 GCF_041982285.1 Pantoea sp. ANP04
GTGGACCAAGGCAGCGTCGCCATTGAAGGTGCGGGGCTCAACGCGAGCAATATCGACCAGTTCGAAACCATCACCCGCAGCGCGAAAATCAACGCCGAGATCCAGGCCCAGCACCTGGCGGTGATCGCCGGGGCCAACGATGTCGACGCCAAGACCTTGAACGCCACGGCGCGGACCACCAACCCGGCGGATGCGCCGCAACTGGCGATCGACTCATCCGCCCTGGGCGGCATGTACGCCGGGGCCATCCGTCTGGTGGGCACGGAGAAGGGCGTGGGTGTGAACATGTCGGGGGAGATGGCGGCCAGCACCGGTGACATCCAGATCGACGCCAACGGCAAGGTCACGGTGGCCGGCATGGGCGCCAACCAGGCGATCGCGATCAAGGCCCAGAGCATCGACCTCAAGGGCAAGGCCTATGCCGGGACCGAAGCGACCCTGCAGGCCAAGGAGCAGATCGAGGTGGGCACCAGTCTGGCGGCCCGGGATCAGGTGCGGGTGGTGGACGCCGGGCAACTGGTCAACCACGGCATCATCGAGGCCGGGGTCAACAGCGACAACAGCCGCAACGATCAAGGCGTGGTCAAGCTGAACGCCGACAACCTGGAAAACCGCGGCGATGTGCTGGCCAGCCGCTCTCTGCAACTGACCGCGCGGCAGACCCTGAGCAACCAGAACGGTGTGATCCAGGGGCCCAAGGTCGAGGTCAAGGCCGCACGCCTGGTCAACCAGGGCGGGCAGGCCCGAGTGCTGGCGCACAATGAGCTGGT
>NZ_JAUTYS010000048.1:0-761 GCF_041982285.1 Pantoea sp. ANP04
CATGGTGATGCCGGCGCTGGGGCCGTCCTTGGGCGTGGCGCCTTCCGGTACGTGCAGGTGCACGAAGGCCTGGTCGAAGAACTCCGGGTCGCCCTTGAAGGTTTTCAGGTTTGAGCTGACGTAGCTGTAGGCGATCTCCGCCGACTCCTTCATCACATCCCCCAACTGGCCGGTGAGCTTGAAACCACGGTTGTGGGTATGAATCCGCGTCGCCTCGATGGGCAGGGTCGCGCCGCCCATGCTGGTCCAGGCCAGGCCGGTGATGACTCCGGTGCCGCTCAGGACCTGCTCGTTGCGGAACACCGGCATGCCCAGGGAGGCCTCCAGGTCCTTGGGCCCGATCTTGATGTTTGCATCCGGCTCGTCCAGCAGCTTGACTACCGCTTTGCGCACCAGTTTGCCCAGTTGTTTCTCCAGTTGGCGCACCCCGGCTTCCCGGGCGTAACTGTCGATCACGGCGCGCAGGGCACTGTCGCTGATGCTCAGGCTGCTCTTGGCTACACCGGCTTTCGTCAACTGCTTGGGCCACAGGTGGCGCTTGGCGATGGCGAGTTTTTCCTCGGTGATGTAACCCGACAGGCGAATCACTTCCATGCGGTCGAGCAGCGGCCCGGGGATCGAGTCCAGGGTGTTGGCGGTGCACACGAACAACACCTTGGACAGGTCCATGCGCAGGTCCAGGTAATGGTCGAGGAAGTCGACGTTCTGCTCCGGATCGAGGGTCTCCAGCAGGGCTGAGGCTGGGTCGCCCTGGTAGCTCT
>NZ_JAUTYS010000049.1:0-757 GCF_041982285.1 Pantoea sp. ANP04
CATCACCTGTTCACGGCTCAGCAGGGTGGTGCCGTAGTGCATCAGATCGGCCACGCTCTGGCCGTCCCGGGCACCTTCGAGCAGCGCGGCGGAAATATAGGCCATGGCTTCCGGGTAGTTGAGCTTGAGGCCGCGGGCCAGTCGCCGTTCGGCCACCAGGCCGGCGGTGAAGATCAGCAGCTTGTCTTTTTCGCGTGGGGTCAGGTCCATCGTGATCGATCCGTCGTTGGGCAGTTTGAAAAGGGCAGGTGTTTCATGTGTTCCAGATCCTCGGCGGCACGGCCTCGCGGCCCAGCAACGCCGGGCGCAGCAGGCGCCACAGGTCGATCAGCCAGGCCCGGGCCTGCAGGGCTTCACTGGCCAGGCAGCGGGCCACCAGCAGGCCCGGCAGTTGGCTCAGGTCGCCACGTACCGGGTGTTCCAGGGCGCGGCAGCGCTCCAGCAGTTGGCTGTCGATTTCACCGGTCACCAGCAAGGTGGCGAACACTGGCTGGCCGTCCAGGCCGATGGGGGAATCCAGCAGGCCGTCGCCACCTTTGATGCGCTGGCGCTCATGCCAGAGCGGTCGGCCGTCGCGCTGGATATCCAGGTGAGCCTGGAAGTGCCCTTGCTCGAAGCGCTCGCCACTGGCCGGGCGTCCCAGGGCCACGACGTCCCAGTAGAACAGCCGGGCATCGCCTTGCAGTTCGATCAGGGTGGTCAGTTCGGCCTGGGCGGCGCTGAAGACAATGGTTTCCTGGGGCAGCCATTCCAGGGT
>NZ_JAUTYS010000050.1:0-747 GCF_041982285.1 Pantoea sp. ANP04
GTTTTGCCGACCAGGCCCTGGGCGAAGCCAGCGCCTATGTCGCCATCGAGCGCATGCTCAAAGAGGCGGTGGCGCTCTACACCCGGGCCGGTCATCCCCAGGGCTGCATGGTGGTGTCCTCGGCGGTGAACTGCTCCAGTGACAACGACGGCGTGCGTGAGTGGCTGGCCGAGCATCGCCGGGCCCGTACCGCCAGCATCATCCAGCGCCTGGAAGCGGCGGTGCAGTCCGGCGAACTGCCGGCACACACCGATGCAACTTCCCTGGGGGATTATTACTCTACGGTGCTGCACGGGCTGTCGGTACAGGCCCGGGACGGGGTCACCCAGGCGCGCCTGCTCAAAGGGGTGACGCTGGCCATGACGGTCTTCGAGGCGGCGCAGGGCAACTGACCAGGCGCCTGCCAGCCTGTGTCGCGCAAAAAAACAGGCAGCGACACCGTGCGCCAGCTGCGCAAGCGGGCAGCCCCCGGTCATGGTTCCTGGCCCGGGTTGTGCATTTTTATCGGGTCCTGGACCTGTTCGATCATCGATAGAGTATTACGACCCGCCCATGAGCAACTCCGCGGCTACACCTCAAGGTAACTGGCAGCCGGTCATCGCGTTGGCGCTGGCGGCCTTTGTCTTCAACACGACGGAATTCGTGCCGGTGGGGCTGCTCAGCGCCATCGGCGCCAGCTTCGACCTGCCTACCGCGCGGGTCGGGCTGATGCTGACCATCTACGCCTGGATCGTGTCCCTGACCTCG
>NZ_JAUTYS010000051.1:0-734 GCF_041982285.1 Pantoea sp. ANP04
CCATGAACATCTGCAACGCATCGGAATTGATCCTCGTTCTGCGCAGCAGACCCATTGGCCTGCCGTCTACCGGCGTGTCGGCGGTTACGAGGCGAGCAAGCTGGAGGCGCATTTTGCGACCCTGGAGCTCATCTCCGCCAAGGGCGGAGAGCTGACCGTTGTCCACCCCGCGACAGTGTGTGGCCACAGCCGCACGGGGCATATTCTCGACGGCCAGCCGCTGGTGGCGCTGATACGCAACCTGGTGCAGGGAAAGCTCACGGCCGTGCCCGGTACCGCCAGGCACTGGCTGCCACTGGTCACCGTGGACTACCTGGTGGAGCTGATGACGGCGAGTGCTTTTGATCCGGCCATGGCGGGCCAGGACCTGCTGGCGCTGGATGCGCAAACGCCCAACTTGCGAGAAATGTTGGTGCAGGTGGCACAACCTTTGGGCTTGAAGTCTCCCAAGCATCACGTTTCGCTCCGACTGCTGAAGTGGCTACTGAGCATTCCTCCCGTTGCCCGGTTTATGAATACAAAACCCGAAGCCTTGGACTTTATCCAGACCACTCGTTTTGATACCGCGGCCGTCGAGCAATTTGCCAGCAGGCATGGCATAGCCAAACCGGATATACGTCAGTCGTTGCAGCACACTGCAACCTTCGTCAACGCTCTTTGCCTCGCCAAGAGCCAGGCCGGCTGACTGTCCCTTCGGGGCGACACCGGCTGGAGGAGCTTTCCTCGGCTCAGTG
>NZ_JAUTYS010000052.1:0-731 GCF_041982285.1 Pantoea sp. ANP04
CAGTTGCTCAACCTGGGCAAGGACTCCCTGGAGAAGATGCTCAACGATGCGCCGAAGATCGCCGCCAAGATCATCCGCGCCCTGGCTATTTCCCTGTCCAAGCGCCTGCGCATGGCCGACGGCCAGTTGCTCGCACAGCAGATCTAGGCTCCTTGCACCTTGGCCTTGTTGTCGTTCTGCTCCAGCCCCGGCAGGGTCTGATCCTTGGGCGGCTTGGGCATGTCGATGGGCGGCAGCAAGGGCGCACTGCCACTGCTGCCGGTTTTCGGCGTGCTGGGTGGGGTCACTTGCGGATAAGGCGTGGGGGTGGCCGTGCCCGGGGTGCCGAGGGTCGGCGTCGGGGTCACCACCGGGGCGCTTTGCGGCTCGTCGGCCAGGGCCGGGCCAGCACTGAGCGCCAGGGCGGCGGTCAGGGCGAGCGCCGCTTGGGCAATCACCGTTAGAATAGTGCGCTTCATCAATGGCTCCATTGCTATTGTCTGGCGTCAGGCTACTCCCAACCGGGAGCTTTTGCCTTCCTCAATGAGATCTCCATGAAACGTTTCGTACTGCTGGACACCACTGCGATTCCCGACAACGGCGGTGCCTTGTGCCTGTTCGAATACGGTGAGGATTTCGTCATCAAGATCCAGGGCGGCGACGGCGGCCAATTGATGAACACCCGCATGCACGGCTCCGAGGACGCCCTGGCGCAGATTCCCTGCAGCAAGGTCGCCGGGCGCCCGAACTCG
>NZ_JAUTYS010000053.1:0-729 GCF_041982285.1 Pantoea sp. ANP04
GGCGGCTCTGGTGGATCTGATGGATCTGGTAGATCTGATGGATCTGGTAGATCTGGTGGATCTGGTGAATCTGGTGGATCTGGTGGTACTAGTTCCGGAGTATCTAATGCAGTTTCTACCGAAGAAGCTATTAAAGACTACGTAAAAGATATTGGCGAGCAACTAACTGATCTATTAGAAAAATATAATACAATGATTAGTGTTGTTAGCGACCAAGCAAAACTTTACGAATTAGAAATTGAAAAATCTGGCGAAGTACCACAAGCAATGTTTGATCTTGAGAATAGACAATTAGAAATTTTGAATCAAGAAAAGACGGCGCTAGAAGGTAAAGGTGCTACTATTGAAAACAGCAAAGACTATCGTGCTGTTATACAATCTATTCAAGATTTAAGTAATACTATATTCGAACAACAAGTTACGAATATGCAACACGAGATAGACAAAGCTACAATTAAGCGCGAACGTTTAGAACGCGATATGGAAAAATATGGCAACCCAGCGTTATATTATGAAACTTTTGAAGCTGCTTTAATGAAAGAACAAGAATCTTATGACAATATTCGTTCGGCTTTAATTGGAGAAGGATATAGTGAATTCTCTGATAAGGTTCAAGAAATTGATGATAAGATTGAGGCAGCTCAAGATGCTGTTATGGAAAAATGGAATGCTGTATTAGATCGTATTGTTGAAATTTACGAAGATCAAAAAGAACGTAATGACACCTAT
>NZ_JAUTYS010000054.1:0-721 GCF_041982285.1 Pantoea sp. ANP04
ATAGAAACCGAGCGTAATAGCTGGGTCGTAAAGTCCAACAGAGCCAAAGTGGTCGAAGCTATCGCAGAAAAAGTGATTGATTCCAAATTCAAAGATCCAGATCAGCGCGCAGCAGCTCGAGAAGCTGTCAGCAAACGCTTGCAGTCCCTAGACAAACAAGGGGCAGTCCCTCCGGTACCCATTTACGATAAAACCGCCGCGAGAAGAGGGCAAGAGCAGGAACAAGCCCGGCCGCAGGTTGAACGTCATGCCGAGCGTACTCGTTGATCACCGGAGACTTGAAAATGGCACGCGACTACAGCAAAGAAGGCTTTTTAAACAATTCCCGTCCACTCAAGCCCGAGGGGCACCAAATACTCGTCATCATGAATGGCTCAAGACTTGTCGACACCGTAAAGGACGGCGAATGGGTTTCAAAGCGGATTGGCGCTCGCAATGACATGCCGGGAGGAATCTACGATCTAACCGGCGCTCAGAAACCAGACAAAACGGCCGCGCTGAAGACGTATCAAGGCAATGTGATGCATGTCGACAACTCGAAAAACGCTATCTATTTGCTTGATGACAGTGCCAAAAAGCCAATTTTGGTCAAACACGACCTTTCGATTTTCAAGACCAAGCAGCCGGTCGTCGGTAGCTTGGTCAAGATCGAATATACCCGTGGGCAAGCAAAAGTCGCAGACCAGGAGCGCGGGCTAGAACGGTGACAACAAGCTTGACG
>NZ_JAUTYS010000055.1:0-714 GCF_041982285.1 Pantoea sp. ANP04
CGTCGCTCATGAACCGCATCATTGCTGATCGCTACGGCATTCCGGAGCTGGGCCACATCACGTCGTTCTACTCGACGCAACGTTACGTCTCGTCGAGCACGGGCATCAAGCGCAACTTCGGTTTCGTGTTCCACAAGCCCGGCCAGGAGCACGACCCGAAGGAGTTTACGCAGTGCGTCATTCCCGAGCTGCCGTGGGGGCCGGAGAGCCATTATTACCGGCAAGACGTCGACGCCTACCTGTTGCAAGCCGCCATTAAGTACGGCTGCAAGGTTCGCCAGAAGACCAGCGTGACCGAATACCACGCCGATAAAGACGGCGTCGCGGTGACCACCGCCGAGGGCGAACGGTTCACCGGCCGGTACATGATCGACTGCGGAGGCCCGCGCGCGCCGCTCGCGACCAAGTTCAAGCTCCGCGAAGAACCGTGTCGCTTCAAGACGCACTCGCGCAGCCTCTACACGCACATGCTCGGGGTCAAGCCGTTCGACGACATCTTCAAGGTCAAGGGGCAGCGCTGGCGCTGGCACGAGGGGACCTTGCACCACATGTTCACAGGCGGCTGGCTCTGGGTGATTCCGTTCAACAACCACCCGCGGTCGACCAACAACCTGGTGAGCGTCGGCCTGCAGCTCGATCCGCGTGTCTACCCGAAAACGGACATCAGCGCGCAGCAAGAATTCGATGAGTTCCTCGCGCGGTTCCCGAGTATCG
>NZ_JAUTYS010000056.1:0-706 GCF_041982285.1 Pantoea sp. ANP04
GTTCGTCTCGATGCTGTGCGTGGCCATGGCGCAGATCACCGTCGGCTTCTTCGCCCTCGACCGCCTGGGCATGGGTCCGGCGGAGGCGGCGCAGACCGCCGGTGTCGCCCTGACCCTGGTGGGGCTGGCGTTGATTGCCTCGCAACTGCTGGTGCGCAAGCTGGAGTGGCCGCCACTGCGGATGATCCGCGTCGGCGCCCTGGTGGCCGCAATGGGCTTTGCCGCGAGCATCCTCGCCGCTCACGCCTGGGTGCTGTGGCTGGGGTTCTTTGTCTCGGCCGCCGGCATGGGCTGGATCTTCCCCTCCTTTGCCGCCCTGGCCAGCAACGCAGTGGACGCTGCCGAGCAAGGCGCCACTGCCGGCTCCGTCGGCGCGGCCCAGGGCCTGGGGGTGGTGGTCGGGCCCTTGGCGGGCACCCTGATCTACGCGGTGGAGCCGCGCCTGCCCTACCTGCTGGCGGCGCTGCTGCTGGTGCTGGTGGCCTGCTGGCCCGAAGCCCGACGCCGCTGACCTTGGCGGGCGGACGGCGCGCATGCTCGACATCGCCCCACTGTAGCCGCTGTCGAGCCTCTGGCGAGGCTGCGCGAAGGTCCGCAGGACCTTGCTTGGCGATCGACCGCCGAACCTCCGGCGCCTGCAAGGCCGCCGCGTCTCCTGCGGAGCCGTTCGCAGCCTGCGGCAGCGGCTACACAACCCCGCTGTAAC
>NZ_JAUTYS010000057.1:0-699 GCF_041982285.1 Pantoea sp. ANP04
CGTAGTTATGAGTCAGCTCTAAAATACCGCGCTGACGGAAGGCAAAAATTTCTAAGTCGTCACCCGCTGGCAAATTTTCCCGCTCGCTGTCAGTCAACTTGGCCAAGAAATATAAATCAAACCCCATCGTAGGGAACTTTTTTACCGCCAGTAACGTCATGCCCAAAATACCCGTATAAAAGGCCAACGATTTGGCTGGGTCTTTGACGCGTAGCATGGTGTGGTTAAAAGTATAACCTGCCGTCTGCGCTGAAATTGGCTGCACGCCTTCTGCTTTTACGCTGCTCTCAGGCTGAGTGATACTGTCTTTATTAGCATCTAAATTTTTTAAATCCGTCATAATTTTTCCAATATCTAAGTATTTTAATCGTCATTTATCCATTATAAATCATTGATAACGGGTACGTGCAAAATCAAATCGTATCCACCATTCCGAACGTTTAATGATAAATAGCTATTAAGTATCTAAAAAGCGTACTTTTCCAGTCTCTAAATTGTATTCAGCGCCAACGACGAGTAGCTGACCGCTACTGGTTAAGTCTTCTAGGGCGCGCGAACCATGCTTTAATTGGCTGACCGACATGCGCACATTGGCACGAATAGAGCGATCGACCAATTCATCCGCATCGACGTCTTGACCGTTGGCCGTTGCCAGCTCATGCAAGTTGTAAACACTTGGGCGAATACGATCGACGATTG
>NZ_JAUTYS010000058.1:0-698 GCF_041982285.1 Pantoea sp. ANP04
TGACGACCTGGGGCACCACCAGCAACTGGCCGCCATGGATCAGGGCGCCCCAGATCTCCCACACCGAGAAGTCGAAGGCGAAGGAATGGAACAGCGCCCAGACGTCGCGCCAGTTGAAATCGAACCAGTCGCGGGTGGCGGAAAACAGCCGGGCGACGTTGCGGTGTTCCACCATCACGCCCTTGGGCAGACCGGTGGAGCCGGAGGTGTAGATCACATAGGCCAGGTTCAGCGGGTCGACCGGCGTCTCCAGCGGGCCGCTGTCATAAGCCAGCAGCGCGTCCTGATCCTGGTCCAGGAGGATGACCTTGAGCGCCTCTGCATCGGCTTGGAAATCCAGCAGCGGCAGCAGCGAACGCTGGCTCAGCAAGAGGCGGATGCCGCTGTCCTCGATCATGTAGGCCAAGCGGTCCCGGGGGTATTCCGGGTCCAGGGGCACGTAGGCGCCACCGGCCTTGAGGATCGCCAGCAGGCCGACGACCATGTCCAGGGAACGTTCCAGCGCCAGGCCGACCCGCACCTGCGGGCCCACGCCACGCTCGCGGAGCATCCAGGCCAGGCGGTTGGCGCGGCTGTCCAGTTCGCTGTAGCTCAGGGTCTGCCCGGCGAAGGTCAGGGCCGGAGCGTCGCGACGGGCCAGGGCCTGCTCGCTGAACAGGTGATGGATGCACTGATCCAGGCGGTGCTCACCGGGCTCG
>NZ_JAUTYS010000059.1:0-696 GCF_041982285.1 Pantoea sp. ANP04
ATCGCCGACCTTGAACTCGCTGACGCCCTCGCCCACCGCTTCCACCACCCCGGCACCGTCGGCCATGGGAATCCGCCCATCGGCAGTCGGCAGCGCGCCGGTGACCACGGCGTAATCGTGGAAATTCAGGGAACAGGCATGCAGGCGCACGCGGATCTGCCCGGCGCCGGGTTGCCCGGGATCGGCCAGCTCCACGGTTTTCAGGTTGTCCAGGGATGCCGGCAGGCTGAGCTTGATGGCTTGCATGGAATGGGTCTCCACAGATCGATAATTGTCCAGGGGGCTAACCCTACCACCAATACCGGCGATCTGTAGCCGCTGCCGCAGGCTGCGAACGGCTCCGCAGGAGACGCAGGTTTTCAGTGCCGCTAGGGGCTCGGCTCGGGACTGCCAAGCAAGGCCCTGCGGGCCTTTGCGCAGCTTCGCCGTGGCTCGGCAGCGGCTACAGGGACCGGGTGGCGTCAGAGATGGATGTCCATGCCGTCATGCGCCACTTCGATGCCGCGGCGGGTCAGCTCGGCGCGCTCGGCGGAGTCTTCGTCGAGGATCGGGTTGGTGTTGTTGATGTGGATCAGCACCTTGCGCGCCCGGGGAAAGCGCTCCAGCACCTCGAGCATGCCGCCGGGGCCGCTTTGCGCCAGGTGGCCCATCTCGCTGCCCAGCTTGTCGCCGACGCCACAGACGCGCATTTCATCG
>NZ_JAUTYS010000060.1:0-694 GCF_041982285.1 Pantoea sp. ANP04
CCTCTTCCTGCTGCGCCACCAGTTCGTGGTCGAGGAACACGCAGAACTTGGGAATGTCGCGGCGGGTGGAAGGGTCGGTGGCGATCACCTTCAGCAGCCCGCCTGCGGGCAGGTCGCGAATGTGCTGGTGCAGCATCATCACCGGCTCGGGGCAATTAAGGCCGGTGGCGTCGAGGGTGCCGTCAACCGGCGTATCGATGATTTGACTCATGGTTCACTCCTGAAACAGGCGGCCATTGTCGCGCAATGGTGCCATCGGGTCATCAGTTGCGGGCTCCTGCGGGCGTCGCCACAACACCCCACGCCCAGGAACCTACTTATGTAGAAGCGGGCTCCTGCGGGGCATCCGGCGCTATGACGAGGGCTACGCCGATCTGGGCTTTTTCACATCCAGGCGCCGCAGGTGGCAGGTCACTTCCTCGCGGTCGTGATACAGCTGCTTGCAGCCAATCGCCACCCGAATTCCCCGCGCCTTGAAGCCCTCTTCAATCCGCTCCAGCAAACGCTTCACTTCGGCATAACGCTGCTTCATCGGCAGCTTCAGGTTGACCACGGCCTCGCGGCAATGGCCCTCGCCGATCCAGGTTTCCAGAAGTGCGGCGTTGCGCGCCGGCGTCTCGACGATGTCGCAGACCATCCAGTCCACCGGCTGTCGCGGCTTGAAAGTAAAGCCGTCCGCCATCAGGTGTTGCAC
>NZ_JAUTYS010000061.1:0-694 GCF_041982285.1 Pantoea sp. ANP04
CTGCGCTCCGGCATCAACACGGTGCCCGTCGGGCAGGCCGAGGCGGCGCGGGCCATCGGCCTCAGCTTCAGCCAGGTGCTGTCCCTGGTGGTACTGCCCCAGGCGTTCCGCTCCTCGGTGACGCCCCTGGCTAACGTGCTGATCGCGCTCACCAAGAACACCACGGTGGCCGCCGCGATCGGTGTCGCCGAGGCGGCGCTGCTGATGAAGGAGATGATCGAGAACGAGGCCCAGCTGCTGCTGATCTCCGCGATCATCGCGTTCGGTTTCGTGATCCTGACGCTGCCGACCGGTCTGATCCTGGGCTGGGTGGGCAAGAAGGTGGCGGTTAAGCGATGAGCTCCGTTCTCTACGACGCACAGGGGCCCCGCGCCAAGCGGCGCAACGTCGTCCTCACCGCGGTCTTCGTGGTCGCCCTCGCCGCCGTCCTGTGGTGGGTCTACACGACCCTCCAGGACAAGGGCCAGCTGGAGTGGGCGAAGTGGGAGATGTTCTTCACGGGCACCGAGGCCTGGTCGACGTACATCTGGCCGGGCCTGGAGAACACCCTGAAGGCGGCCGTCCTCTCGGTGATCATCGCGCTGCCGCTCGGTGCGGTGTTCGGCAACGCCCGGCTGTCGGATCACGCCTGGGTGCGCGTCCCGGCCGGCCGCGTGGTCGAGTTCTTCCGGGCCCTCCCCGGCCTGGTCCTGAT
>NZ_JAUTYS010000062.1:0-693 GCF_041982285.1 Pantoea sp. ANP04
TTTTGCGCAGGCTGGCACGCTGCAACTGGTAGCTGATCTGCTGACTCATGCGCTCGATCTGCGCCTGCAGGACCCAGGCCTGCTCCCGATCCTGAGGCCGTTGCGCCATGTCCTCGCTGACCCCTTGCAACACCGTCAACGGGGTTTTCAGGCTGTGGGCCAGGTCATCCAGGGAGTCGCGGTAGCGGCTACGCTGCTCGCGCTCGCTTTGCAGCAGACGGTTCAAGGAGCCGGTCAGGCGCAACAGCTCTCGCGGATGCTCCTCACTGAGGCTTTGGCGGGTACCGCTCTCGATCTGGTCCAACTCCTGGCTCAAGCGTCGTAGGGCCTGCAAACCCCAGGTCAACCCCAGCCAGAGCAATGCCAGCAGCACCAGCAACGCCGCACCAAAGCCTAGATAGAGGTTTTCCCTGACCCCTTCCAGAGTCTGCTGGTACTCACGCACCGGTTGCAGTGCAACGATACTGAAAGCCGCTTTCTTGCCCCCCAACAACTTGATCTCGACGTCGTAGACGAAGAACTCCTGGCCATTGGCTTCACGGATTCTGGCGAACTCGTTACCGCGCCCGTCGTACCGCGGCCGGTAATTGATGTTCTCTTCCTGGGTGGCCCGGGAGCGCCAGACCAGGTGCCCCTCTCGGTCATAGATGTAGCCCAGCAAGCGACTGTCGGCGAGATTGAAGCGCTCGTCCG
>NZ_JAUTYS010000063.1:0-689 GCF_041982285.1 Pantoea sp. ANP04
TTCGGTCATTCCGCCGGCTGCACGGAGGTGCGCATGGAGGGCCATAGACATCATTAAACGCAGAAACCGGCGTTGTGCCAAGCCGTGAAGCTTTGCACAACGCCGGTAACTTGAACGTTATTCGCGCGGTACGCCTTAGGCGGTAACCTTCGCGCCAACCTCTTCTTCCATCGAGGTGAATTCAGCCTCGATTTCAGTGCTTGGCTTGAACGTCGCACGAGAGACGAGCCATGCAACGACGAGGCAGACCAGGAAGCCTGGCACGATCTCGTACATGTTGCTGGTCAGTACGTCGATGTTGCCCCAGATGAAGACCACGGCTGCACCGGTGATCATGCCGGCGAAGGCACCAATCGCGGTGAGCTTGCGCCAGTACAGAGCCAACAAGATAATCGGACCGAAGGCGCCACCGAAGCCGGCCCACGCGAAGGCCACGAGGTCCAGGATCGAGGAGTTCGGGTTCAGTGCCAGTAGTGCTGCGACAACCGCGATGACCAGCACGCCGGTGCGTCCGAGCATCACCAAAGCCTTAGGCGAAGCCTTGCGGCCGGAGATGTTGTACAGATCCTCCACCAGGGCCGAGGAGCAAACGATCATCTGCGAGGACATCGTGGACATAATGGCCGCCAGCACGGCCGCGAGCACTAGGCCGGCGACGAATGGGTGGAAGAAGACTTGGCTGAGCAGCA
>NZ_JAUTYS010000064.1:0-681 GCF_041982285.1 Pantoea sp. ANP04
GTGTTGATGATTGGGGCATCGTTATTTTGCAACAGTTACGCCGACTCGCTACTGAGGTTGGATTGGATGTAAAGTTTCTAATTCCTGAACCTGATAGTGAATCGTTAGCGTTTGATGTGTTTGATGATGGTTTCCATATTGTTGGTTTAGCTCACGGGCATCAGGTTTCCCGACCAGATAACATGGTGAATTGGTTGGCGAAGCAGTCTTTTGGTTTGCAACCTTTGGCTGGTTTCAGTATTTTCTTGTCTGGGCATTTCCATCACACTCGCATTGAGGAGATTGGTGCGGCCCATAATGGGGGTTCGCGTTGGTGGATTCAGGGTGGAACTATGGATAACGGGTCTGACTGGTTTAGGTTGAATTCGGGTATTGATTCGCAGACGGGTATTAATGGGTTTGTGTTGGAAAAGGGAAAAATTTTTCGTGGAGTTGTTGAAAAGTTTTGACTTTTGCTAGGTTTTGTGGCAGTATTTAGTTACTGCCTATGCGTTATTTCTACTACTTAGTTGGATGTCACCGAGCGTATAGGTTTTGAACTGACCTGGCGGTTTTTTTTAGGGTTAGTTTAATGAAAAATTCAAAAATAAATGAATAAATGACAGACTAAAATTAAGAATTCGAAAACATCCAACAAAATATAAAAAAAAATAGCCCCAACAAAGAAGAATAAAAAAAAAC
>NZ_JAUTYS010000065.1:0-671 GCF_041982285.1 Pantoea sp. ANP04
CGTGGGTGGGGGGCCCGCCGGAGTGGTCGCTGCGCACCTGCTTTAGCTACCCGAGCCCCCGTGCGCGTACTCCGTCGGAAGGACGGGTTCCCCTCGCGAGAGCTGGGTGGCGGAGAGCGGGAGGTTCGCGCGGGCCGTCGCGTGCCGCTCCCGGGCGACGTCCAGCGGCTCCCGGGCGACCACCTCACCGCCCTTGACCAGCTCGACCAGGAGCTGCCGGTCGACCAGGGCGGCGGGGACCGGACCGGTGCCGACCACCTCCGCCTCGGCGCTCCCTTCCGCGTCCAGGCGCCGCGCGGCCCACTTGCGTCCGCCCATCGACGTCTTCCCGCCGCTGGACTTCTTCGCCACCGGCCGCAGCGGCGCCCTCGGGTCGTCGGACTCGGCGCGCGCGACCAGCTTGTAGACCATGGACGCGGTCGGGTGCCCGGAGCCGGTCACCAGTGCGGTGCCCACTCCGTAGGAGTCGACCGGGGCGCTGGCTAGCGCGGCGATCGCGTATTCGTCGAGATCTGAGGTGACGGTGATCTTGGTGTTCCAATTGCCAAGGTCATCGAGCAGCTCACGGACCCAACCGGCCTGCGCGATGAGATCTCCGGAGTCCAGGCGTACTCCGCCCAGCTGCGGGCCGCCGACCTTGACCGCGGTGCGCACGCCGGCTTCCACATCGT
>NZ_JAUTYS010000066.1:0-666 GCF_041982285.1 Pantoea sp. ANP04
CTTCTGCCGGTGACTTTGAAGCCTGAGTTTTTTCAACGGACCGTCCGGTGGCCGGTACCGGGGCGAGAAGTTGAGCTTTCGCCTCGGCCTTCGCCTTCGATTTGGCCGCATCACTTGCCGGTGTCGGAGCCTGAACCGGCTCCGGCGTTGCAACCGGCGTTGCTGATTGCTGCGTCTTTCCTACAGGCTTGGATGTACCTGGCGTATCAACCGGCGCCTTCACATTAGCCGGACGGGTCACCGGCACCGGCTTTGGTGCGGCGTGATCCTTCGACTTTGGCTTTTCCCCTACCGGGATCTTTGCCTTGGCTTCTGCCTGAGGTTCGATACTTTTTGGGGTCGCCACAGGAGTTTGAGGCGGCACGGTCTCGGGGGTGTTCGGTGCTGAAGCCTGTGGCTGCACGCTCTCGGACTTCTCCCCCGACAAAGCACGCTTAAGTTTCGAGGCGCGGGAATTTCCGCGTTCGGCGGCTTCGCGCTGTGCACGAGCTTCTCGCCGAGTCATAGGCTGGTTTTCGCCGGATGCCACTGAGGGCACCGCCGAAGCGTTGCCCTCAGTGTTGTCTGTCGAGCCTGGCATTAGACTTCCAGCAGCTCTGCTTCTTTTTTCTTCAGAATCTCATCGACCGAATCAACGTGCGACTTGGTCAGTGCGTCGAGTTCCTT
>NZ_JAUTYS010000067.1:0-665 GCF_041982285.1 Pantoea sp. ANP04
CACCCCACTGTCGGTGCTTGCCTTAGGCCATATCCTCAATGAAGTATTGCCAGCCAACGTGTTGCATGTGGTCGCCGGAGGACGCGACGTGGGCGAGAAGCTTTCCTCGCACCCGCTCATTAGCAAGATCATGTTCACCGGTTCCACTCCAACGGGCAAGGCCATCATTCGTTCCTCAGCGGATACGGTCAAACGGCTGACCCTGGAACTAGGCGGAAACGACGCCGGAATCGTCTTGGAAGATGCAGATCCTCAGGCAATTGCCGAAGACCTGTTCTGGGGTGCTTTTATCAATACCGGCCAGACCTGCGCGGCGCTCAAGCGACTCTACGTTCCGGAATCAATTTATGACCAGGTCTGTGAAGCGCTCACCAATGTGGCTGCCAAAATGCCGATGGGCGTGGGGCTGGATGAAAATAACGTGCTTGGCCCACTGCAGAACAAGGCCCAGTTCGAGATTGTGGCGGATCTAGTCCAAGACGCAATCGATTCCGGTGCCAAGGTTCTGCTCGGTGGCAATCCGGATCTGCAAGCACCAGGGTACTTCTATCCCACGACGTTGATCGCGGATATAGATCCACAGAACCGGTTGGTGACCGAGGAACAGTTTGGACCGGCCTTGCCAATCATCAAGGTCAAGGATGTCGAAGAGGCAATTGGGCATG
>NZ_JAUTYS010000068.1:0-664 GCF_041982285.1 Pantoea sp. ANP04
AGTGTCGGCCTGCCCATCGGCATCGCGGTGTTCGCCGAGTCGAGCATCTTCGCGGTCATCGCCCTGTTGATCGGCAGCCTGGGTGCCACGGTAGTGGCCGGACACCAGATTGCCCTCAACGTCAGCGCCCTGATGTTCATGATCCCCTACTCCCTGGCCATGGCCGTAACAGTACGGGTCGGCCAGTCTCTGGGCCGTCAGCAACCGCGCGACGCACGCTTCAGCGCCGGAGTCGGCATGGGCGCGGCACTGGCCTACGCCTGCCTGTCGGCAAGCCTGATGTACCTGCTGCGTGAACCCATCGCCTCGATCTACACCAACGACCCGATGGTGATCCAGGTAGCCTCGATGCTCATCGTGTACTCGGCATTGTTCCAGTTTTCCGATGGCATTCAGGTCACCGCCGCTGGCGCGCTGCGCGGCTATCAGGACACTCGGGTGACCATGATCCTGACCCTGTTCGCTTACTGGGGGATTGGTTTGCCGGTGGGCTACGCCCTGGGCCTGACCGATTGGTTCGGAGCGGCCCGGGGCCCGAGCGGTCTGTGGGAGGGGTTGATTGCCGGCTTGACCTGCGCCGCGCTGATGCTGTTGATCCGCCTGACACGCAGTGCGCGCAAGCAGATCCGCATCGGCCGTTCGGCGGGTTAATCGAGCTTCTTGC
>NZ_JAUTYS010000069.1:0-659 GCF_041982285.1 Pantoea sp. ANP04
GCGCATGACGATCTCGTTGACCACCATCACGGTCACGGTGGCGCCGGTCACGGCATCGATGGTCACAGCATTGCTGTCGCTGGAGCGACCGACCACCACGCGCTGGTCGGCCCGGATGCCCTGGTACTTGGCGTTGAAGTCGTGCAGTTTCTGTTCGGGAATGCCGATCAGCAGGATCGGCTCGTGGTGCTCCAGCACATAGGCGTCGCGGATCACGCCCTGCGGATCGAGCAGCACCTGCATGTTGATCGGCTTGCCGGAGTAGGCCGGGATCTGAGTGACGTTGATGCTCTGGAACGCATAGCCCAGTACCTCGTCACCCTTGCGCAGGGTACGGACCCGGTAGTCACCTTCGGGCTCGGAGACGCTCTGGACATCGGGGAAGAACTGCTCGATGCGCTGTCGCTCGACCTCGTAATCCTTGGCCTGCAGCGGCAGTGCGCCAAAGACCAGACTCAGAAGAACGACAAGACCCTTGACCCAGGTACCCAAGGCACCGGCCAAGGATGGGAACTCGCGGGGAGCCATCACTTCACCTGCTTCCATGTAAACGTGGCTCGCATGGTAGGTGAGCGGTCGCGCGACTCCCCTTGACTGCAATCAAGGACGTCCTGAGGCGCCGGTTTGGCTGTTCCTTCGTTGTCCCATGTCAATAAACC
>NZ_JAUTYS010000070.1:0-656 GCF_041982285.1 Pantoea sp. ANP04
GGATCAAGCGCTGGTTGCGCGGCGCGACCTCGCTCAAGGCCCATACCTCTTCCAGGGAGTGACACTGCCCCGCCTGCTGGAACAGCCCGGGACGCTGCAGGGCCAGGCCCATGGACAGCAGCGCGGCACGCTCGACACAGGCCGACATCTCGCTGACCAGGGCATCGCTCAGATCACCGCGCACGGCCTGGGCCGCGGCCTGGGTACGCGCCTCCAGCTGCTCCGGCCAGGCCAGCGGCATGTCCCGCAGACTGGCCCGCAAGCAGGCCTGCAGTCGCCGTTCGAAAGCCCCTTCGCCAGCGGCCACCACCACCGCGGACTCCACATGGGGATGGCTGAGCAGTGCACTTTCCACTTCCGCCAGCTCGATGCGATGACCGCGCACCTTGACCTGGAAATCCTCGCGACCAAGGAATTCGATCAGGCCATCTTCCAGGTAGCGGCCCAGGTCGCCGGTGCGGTACAGGCGCTCGCCGCTGCGGGGGTGATCGACGAAACGCTCGGCGGTTTTCTCGGCGTCCCCCAGGTAACCCAGGGCCAGGCCGCTACCGGCGATGTACAGCTCACCGGCCACCCCTTGAGGACGGTCGCGGCCCTGCTCGTCGAGGACCATGAAGCGCTGGTTGGCCAGGGGCGCGCCGTAAGGAATGCTGCGC
>NZ_JAUTYS010000071.1:0-652 GCF_041982285.1 Pantoea sp. ANP04
AGCGCAGGTTCTGACGGAACTGCCAGACATCGTTGAAGCGGTGCTCGAAGGCGTAGCCCAGGGCGTAGTAGGTGCGGTCGTAGAACTCGTAGTCCGGGTCACCCAGGTTCTTGTGATGGGAGACCTCGCCCAGTGGCGACTTGCTCTTGGTGCCCTGGATCGGCATGAACTGGCTGGTGGCACCGGTATCGTCGCGGGTGAACTGCGTGAGCAGGGTCAGCTTGGTATCGGTATCGATGTTCCAAGTCAGGCTGGGGGCAATGTTGTAGCGCTTGTTGTCGATGTGGTCGACCTGGGTACCGGCATCGCGCACCACGCCGCTGAGCCCCTAGAGGAACTGGCCTTCGTCGTCGATCTTGCCGGTGCTGGCGAAGTTGATCTGGCGGTAGTTGTCGCTGCCGTACTGGATCTGCACGGCATGGCTGGTGTCTGCGCTGGGGCGGCGGCTGACCATGTCCAGCAGGCCACCCGGCGGGGTCTGGCCATACACCGAGGACGCCGGGCCGCGCAGCAGGGCCAGGCGGTCGAGGTTCCAGGTTTCCGCTTTCGGGTTGGCATACACACCGCGGGGCAGGGGCAAGCCGTCGAGGAACTGTGTGGGTTCGAAGCCCCGTACACGCATCCAGTCATAGCGGGTGTCGCTGCCGTAGCT
>NZ_JAUTYS010000072.1:0-647 GCF_041982285.1 Pantoea sp. ANP04
GCATCATGTTGGTTAGGCGGATTGAAATACCCGTTTTATAGATACGTTTACGGATAGTGGCAACGATATCTTCACATTGCTCAATCATCACTAGTAATGGCGCAGGATCGACCGCTTTGTCAGGGATAATATCGGTCAGAGTGTCGAGCTCATGCGCTTCTCGGTATTGATTGACGTAGAGGACTGCTTCTTGGTTTTGTGCCACAAATGACGCCGAGTAATTGAGCATTTGCGGATAAAATTCCATCAAATCTGGATGCAAGCCGATGCCGCTAATCCGATACGATAAAATGATAATCGCGTTCACAATACTGTTTTTTGCCGTTGCGACCAAGTTTAAATGCTGCTCATTGACCTTGAGTAGGCCGACCATCTCATCCCATTTGTCTTTGTCAATATTGGCAAGCCAGCGCTCATCCGAGCGTCTGTCAAATAAATAACCGACCAATTCTATAACGGAATCTTCTTGTGGCAACAAGGGCAAAAAACGATGACCGACAAGGCGACGCAGACTATTAAAAAAGCCTTGATCCGACATGATGCCCGTATCGGTATATAACGCAATTTGGCGATATTCAATGATGAGTTTTAAAACGAAGCTTGACAGTCCATCGGCATATTCTGGATGCTGACGTAAAATATCAATC
>NZ_JAUTYS010000073.1:0-645 GCF_041982285.1 Pantoea sp. ANP04
GATCATCTCAGGCGTGCCCGGCTTCAGGTACGGCCGCAAGCGGTCCCCGGTGTTAGCCGCGTTCCAGACGATCCGCGACGGCGGGAAGTGCGCCAGCGAGTGCTCCGTCATCGGTGAGGCGTTGTGAGCGACGTAGAGCGTCGGGCGCCGGTACTGCTCACCTCGGAGGTACGGGAGCGAGCCATAGTCAGCGTGCGAGTAGAGCAGGTCGCCCGGATCGTCCAGCGCAGGCATGAAGACGCGGGGCTTCACGAAGACGCCCTCGTCCTCGTACGAACCGCCCTGGACGTCAGCCCAGACGCGGACAGAGTGACCCTCGGCCGCGAGGCGGCGGAGGATCGTCTGGCTCATGCGATCGGCGCCGACAGGACGGCCGTAGGTCACGAGATAGGCGGTGATCTTCACGGAGCGCGGACTCCTAGGTCAGAGGAGGCCCGGATGCCTCTCAGGGGGCCGCCGCTTCGGCGGGAGGCGCTTCCGGGCCGCGTTCCCCTCGGCGGCCGTCTTGCGGCCGTGGCAGGAGCGGCAGATCGCGCGCAAGTTATCGAGCGAGTGGTCGTCGCCGGGGCGAACGTGGTCCACCTCAGAGGCGGGCTGAAGGCAGAGGCCGCCCGTCAGGAGCGGGGCCTGACAGCGGTAGCCGTC
>NZ_JAUTYS010000074.1:0-639 GCF_041982285.1 Pantoea sp. ANP04
TGAAAGCCACCAAATCAGCCAATGCTCTGGTAGCGTCTTGATCCTTAGTGCTGGCTCTCACATAAATACGAACAGTCATAACCCACCTCTATTATTTAGACTTAATAATTAGTGCTCATTGATAATAACAAGATATTACTATCATTTAATAATATAAAAAAGTCTAATGATAGATAGATTATCATTTAAAGGTTTTATGTTTTGGGTATAGGCTAATGATAGGAAAAAAGCACAGCAACCAGTCCTATAATTCTAAAGTCTGTTATAGATGGTTCCATATTAACAGTTTATTTTGAGTAGTCTGTTAATATGTTTGAAGGGTGAAATAACTGGTTCCCTTGGGGTATACCTTAATAGAAATAAATAGCAGATCAGATTTTTTAAAACGACAATCACCCAAATTATTATTTACGGATCTGACAGTAAAGGTCAACTTGCTATCGTTCCAAAGTAAAGTAAATACCAAGCTTAAACAGTTTTGGTATAACAAGTCCTAAACCTTTTCAACTGATTTGTAGTGTACAAATATCATAATTATCAATAATACAATAGCAGCCACAGCTGAAATTAATTGATTTAACTGGAAAAAATCAACTGAACCAAGTATAAGAATATATATACAAAACGCTATAACCCCTA
>NZ_JAUTYS010000075.1:0-639 GCF_041982285.1 Pantoea sp. ANP04
AGTTGGCTTCCAGCCTGATCGGGGCACGTTCATGCTCTTTAATCGCTTTCACCAACCGCGAATCCAGTCCCGCCGACTCGTAGTGCCGGCCGATAATATCTGCCAGTTCGGTACGGTGCGGAAGTCCCAGAAGCTGGCGGGCGGCCTTATTGCGCACGGTGATGATGCCATCGGGGCTCAAACCAATCACGCCCTCGCTAACGCCGTAGAGCACCGCCTGCTGGTCGCGGACCAACTGGGCGATTTCGGCTGGTTCCAGACCTAGGGTTTGGCGTTTGAGCGTACGCACGGTGAATCGCCCTGCCAAGGTTGCCAACAGGGCAGCCAGCAAGGCGAAGAGCACAATCCAGCCAAAGGACGCCGCCAACGCACCGGTCAACGATTCGGTGGCTACACCGACAGATACCTCGCCGATCACCTCGCCATTTGCGGTGCGGATCGGCACCTTGGCGCGCACCGATTCGCCCAACGTTACGTGTTCCCGGGCCACACTTTCAACGCCGGTCAGCGCCACCGGATCGGTGGAGACCAGTTGGCCGATCTCGGCCGGGTTTGGGTGGCTCAAGCGCAGTCCGCGGTCCTCGGTGATCACCACAAAGGCGGCCTGCCCACCGGTGCGCACCGATTCGGCCAACTGTT
>NZ_JAUTYS010000076.1:0-637 GCF_041982285.1 Pantoea sp. ANP04
CCAGCAACGGCGGCGCCATCTACCTGGTGGAAGATGAAAAGGATGTAGCCGAGCTGCAGGTGCAGAACCCTGAACGCCTGGCGTTCGTGACCCAGACCACCTTGTCCATGGACGATACCAGCCGGGTGATCGATGCCCTGCGCACGCGTTTTCCGGCCATTGGCGGGCCGCGCAAGGACGATATCTGCTACGCCACGCAAAACCGTCAGGACGCGGTCAAGCAACTGGCCGACGAGTGCGATGTGGTGCTGGTGGTGGGCAGTCCCAACAGTTCGAACTCCAACCGCCTGCGCGAGCTGGCCGAGCGCATGGCCACTCCCGCCTACCTGATCGACGGTGCCGAGGACCTGCAGCGCAGCTGGTTCGACGGTGTCGAGCGCATCGGCATTACCGCCGGCGCTTCGGCGCCGGAAGTGCTGGTGCGTGGGGTGATCCAGCAGTTGCAGGCCTGGGGCGCCACCGGTGCCGACGAGTTGGCTGGCCGCGAAGAGAACATCACCTTCTCCATGCCCAAAGAGTTGCGGGTTCGCTCCCTGCTCTGATCAGTCCATTCCCACGCAAAGGGCCTGCTCGGCGGTTTCGCTGCGCAGGCTGACCCGCCCGCTGCGCGACAGCACCACCTGGTGGCGGCTGTGTT
>NZ_JAUTYS010000077.1:0-634 GCF_041982285.1 Pantoea sp. ANP04
CGCCACTGCGCGGGGTGTTTGATTTAGCGTTTATTGATGAAATTATTGAAGAGTTACCCACTAAACGTATACGTAATAAGAAAACCCAAAAGGATGAGCCTGATCCTTTTTTGCCTAATGAGCGTTTGGCCATACTTGATTATATGCAAAGCCATTGGAGGGATGATAAAGAGATTTGGTATTTGTATTTCGTTTGGCAGTTTTGGACCGGTTGTCGCCCTGGTGAATCATTGGCCATAGACTGGGCTGACATAGATATAACCAATCGACTAGCAAAAATAAGTAAGACGTTGAGCAGTGGCAAAGTTCAGCTGTCAACTAAGACGAATGAGATCCGCAATATTTATCTCAATGATAAGATATTGGTCGTATTGGATAGACTTAAGCAACTAACTGGCCACCAGTCGCGGCTGTTTATCAGCTTGCATACCGATGAGCCATGGACACGACCGGACAAATTGTCTGAGAAGTTTCAGGAAGTGCTACCAGTGATCGGTATAAGAATGCGACCTGCTTATAATTGTCGGCATACTTACGCGACGACAATGCTCAATAGTATGATCGATGTTTCTGCAGCAGCTTATCAGATGGGCCATGATATTATTACGTTCACCAAAATCTATGCAAAGTGGAT
>NZ_JAUTYS010000078.1:0-619 GCF_041982285.1 Pantoea sp. ANP04
GCATGAACAGCTTCGATGACATCAAAGATTTTCAAAAGCAGCTCATGCAATCCTTTATTGATACTGCCTTAGAAGCTGAGATGGAAGACCATCTCGGCTATCCCAAGCATGAAAAGGCGGATAAACCTAATAAGCGTAACGGGCACACTAAAAAGACCGTCCGCAGTGACACAGGCGATCTTGAGATATCCACCCCAAGAGACCGCGGTGGCAGCTTTGAACCTACACTAGTGCGCAAGCATCAAACCCGTATTAGTGGCCTTGATGATAAAATCATATTCCTTTACGCCAAAGGTCAAACCACCACCGAGATTGTAGAGAGCATTAAAGAGCTCTACGATGTCGACATCTCAAGCAGCTTGGTTTCAAGAGTCACGGATAACATCTTAGAGGACATCACCGCTTGGCAGAACCGGCCACTGAGCAGTGTTTATCCTATCGTCTACTTAGACTGCATTGTCGTCAAAGTTCGTCAGGACAAGCAGATCATCAACAAAGCTATCTATCTGGCCTTAGGCGTTGCTCTTGATGGTAAAAAAGAGCTGCTTGGCATGTGGCTATCAGAGAACGAGGGCGCTAAATTCTGGCTTGGTGTTCTCACTGAGCTACAAAACCGCGG
>NZ_JAUTYS010000079.1:0-618 GCF_041982285.1 Pantoea sp. ANP04
AATTCTTTCCTCACTAACGCCATGGTCGATGATCAGATCGAATTCTTCGGAACCCGGCAGTTTGCCTATGGAGGCCTGGGCCCGGTTTACGCCCCGGCCACGAATAACCAGACCCTCAATGCAGACAAAGAACTGAACGACCTGTTCACTCGTGAGCAGGCGGCCACCACCGAGGAAGAACACCTGAAACTCGTGGAAGAAGAACAGCGTGAGCTGGTACTCGACAAGGCGCTGACCCTCGTGCTGTGGGATGAAGTGCAGGTATACGGCGCCAATAAGGACGCGCATATCGACTTTACTTCCGGCACCGCACCAATCTTCCAGGGTGCTTGGAAGAGCAACGGTTAAGGAAACACATCATGGGTGGATACATCGCTAAACGCATAGGGCAGGCACTACTGGTGATTTTGTTGGCCTACACCGCAGTATTTCTGGCGGTGCAGGCGTTGCCGAACGACCCGGTGACAATCTTCCTTTCCGCAGACTCCTCTGCCGATCCGGCCACCATCGCACAGATGAAGGCCTACTACGGATATGACCAGCCGCTGATCGTTCAGCATCTCAATCAGCTTGGCGGGCTATTCACCGGGGACTTGGGGTATTCGTTGTCCTCGGGGT
>NZ_JAUTYS010000080.1:0-616 GCF_041982285.1 Pantoea sp. ANP04
AGCCGCCGGCCTGGACGAACTCGGTGGCGCGTTTTTCGTCGGGTTTCTCGACGAACTGCGCGACCCGGCTGATGCCTTCCGGCAGCAGCGCATCGTTGCTGGACTTGATGTAGCCGTAGCCGGTTTCCGGTTTGGTCGCCGGCACGCCGAACAGCACCATTTCGCCCCGCTCGGCGGCCACGGTGGCCAGGGCCAGGGCCCGTTGCAGGGCTTTCTGGTCGTCCAGGACGTGGTCGGCGGGCAGCACCAGCAGTTGTGCGTCAGCGCCGTAGTGCTGGTTGACGTGCAGCGCTGCGGCGGCAATGGCCGGCGCGGTATTACGGCCGAAGGGGTCGAGGATGAAATCCAGTTCAAGCTGAGTCTTGTTCAGCGGGCGGTAGTCATCCAGGGTGCGAAAGAGCACTTCACGGTTGGTCACCGTCAGCAACCGGCCGACGTCTTTCAGGGCCGTGGCGCGCACGAAGGTCTTCTGCAGCAGGCTCTCGCCGTCTGGCAGGCGCATGAAGGGTTTGGGCATCGCCTCACGGGACACCGGCCACAGGCGGGTGCCGGCGCCGCCAGCAATGATGCAGGGAATGAGCGGGCTCATTTAGAAGGCCTCGTGGATCATGATGAC
>NZ_JAUTYS010000081.1:0-615 GCF_041982285.1 Pantoea sp. ANP04
CAGCACCAGCATCACGTCGATGTAGGGCACCACGTTCATTTCCGCCTTGGGTCCGTGCTTGCGTTGCGGCCTGACTAACATCGGCTTGCTCCTTCTCTCAGGCGGCCACGGCCAGGTGGCTCGGGGTGCCCTGCAAGGTGCGGTGCAGGCGCACCTGCAGTTCGTTGCCAAAGGCGTAGTAGCGGGTCAGCAGGGTCTGGCTGCGGGCCGAGAAGCGGTTGTAGGCGATCACCGCGGGAATCGCCGCGAACAGGCCGATGGCGGTGGCGATCAGCGCCTCGGCGATGCCCGGGGCCACGGTGGACAGGGTCGCCTGCTGCACCTGGGACAGGCCGAGGAAGGAGTTCATGATCCCCCACACGGTGCCGAACAGGCCGATATAGGGGCTGACCGAGCCCACGGTGGCAAGAAACTGCAGGCCCTTTTCCAGGCGGGTTTCCTGCTCGCTGATGGCCACGTACAAGGCCCGTTCCACGCCCTCCAGCACGCCTTCAGCGGCGCCGCCGGCCGCGCCGTGCAGGTGGCCGAATTCCTCATAGCCGGCGACAAAGATCGGCTCCACGCCGCCTTCGCCGTCGGCCTTGCGGGCCACTTCGCGGTACAGCGGCAAGAGTT
>NZ_JAUTYS010000082.1:0-613 GCF_041982285.1 Pantoea sp. ANP04
GGTCAATGTGTTCGTCGACCTGTACCGCCAGAGCAAGGCCATGAAGCAGCAGGTCGAGGCCCTGGAGCAGAGCCGGCGTGAGCAGGAGGTGTTGCTCAACAAGCTTCAGGCCACCCAGAACGAGTTGGAGCAGGCGGTGCGCATGCGCGATGACTTCATGTCCATCGTCGCCCATGAAGTGCGCACGCCCCTCAACGGCCTGATCCTGGAAACCCAGCTGCGCAAGATGCACCTGGCCCGGGAGAACGCTGCTGCCTTCAGCCTGGACAAGATGCACGCCATGGTGGATCGCGACGAGCGCCAGATCAAAAGCCTGATCCGCCTGATCGAAGACATGCTGGACATCTCGCGGATTCGCACTGGCAAGCTATCGATCCGCCCGTCCCGGTTTGACCTGGCGCAGTTGGTACGCGGATTGGTGGAGAACTTCGCGCCCCAGGTGGAAGCTGCGCAATCGTCCCTGAGCCTGGAAGCCGAGCAGCCGTTGCAAGGCCACTGGGACGAATTCCGCATCGAACAGGTGATTTCCAATCTGCTGACCAATGCCTTGCGCTACGGCGCCAAGAGCCCCATCCAAGTCCGGGTCTATGCCCAGGACGGCGAGGCCCGGGTC
>NZ_JAUTYS010000083.1:0-611 GCF_041982285.1 Pantoea sp. ANP04
AGCAGCAGGGCCACCAGGTAGATACCCCAGGACTCAATCCCGAAACGCGTTTCTCGAACCATCTTCGCCCCACCAGAAAGTGCCGTGCCATAAGCTCGGCGTAAGGCTGGACATGGTGCGCGCGATACCCCTGAACGGTGACTGAACGAGGATAAGAAACCCGCCTGCGCCACCGACGCTCATACCGCAGAGTAATTCCAATGCGCTCTCTTACCCTTCATCTGAAAGTCCTGATCGCCATCCTGGTGGTGCTGGGCATTTCGATCACGGCCTATCAGATCTTCGTGCTCGGCATTCCGGTGACCGAAGACGCCACCGACGATCTGTGGAACATCGACGCCAAGGTCGAGTTCGTCGCCAACGGCAAGGACCCGATCAAGATCCAGATGTTCGTGCCGCCCCTGAGCCGCGACTACGTGAGCCTCAACGAGAGCTTCATTTCCAACAACTACGGGGTGGCGGTCAACCGCGTCGACGGCAACCGCAAGGTCACCTGGTCGGCACGCCGGGCCAAGGGCAACCAGACCCTGTACTACCGCCTGGTGCTGACCAAGCGCTACAGCGCCGAGAAGTCCAAGGTCAAGGGCCCGACCTTCCGCGACAGCATGGCC
>NZ_JAUTYS010000084.1:0-608 GCF_041982285.1 Pantoea sp. ANP04
TGAAGATGTAAAAAATAAGCCAATGGAAAAGAACGCTGTAAGCGAAGAATACAAAAAGGAATTGAAGGCAGAAGCACGCAGAGAAGTCCTGGAAGAAATTCTCAAGGCAGAAGAAGCGAAGCGCAAGGCCGAAGCCGAAAAGGAAGAAGCGAAGCGCAAAGCCGAAGATGAAAAGCGTAAGGCAGAAGAAGAAAAGCGCAAAGCAGAAGAAGCGAAGCGCAAGGCTGTTGAAGGCGAACAAACTATCCTTTTCTAAAGAGGTTCTAATGAGTAGCTATTTCACAAGAACTGAACGCATTTCCATTCAACGTGGAAAACTTGTTAGAATTATTACGGCCCACGGCATTGGGAAAAAATTCAAAGATAAGAACCTTGACGTTTGCAAGATTTACGAAGATGGCCGAACCTTTATCCGCAACATTGATTACAAAAGCCTTGCTGGATGGATGATTAACTGGCCCGAAGAAATGATTGATAATGGTTACGGCTACAAATATAAAGCCGAATTGGAAAAATGGGTAAAAGTAAATCACGATATGAATTCTTTGTCATGCGCTTATCCGTCAGAAAGCGACAAAGAAAAGGTTATTTCAGTTTATCCGGATTTC
>NZ_JAUTYS010000085.1:0-607 GCF_041982285.1 Pantoea sp. ANP04
CGTGGCCGGGACTTCTCCGACCTGAAGCTGGCCATCGCCGGCGGCATGGCCACCCACACCGCCGTGGCCCGGCGCTGGAAGGAGGTCACCGGGGTGCCGATCATCGAAGGCTACGGCCTCACCGAATGCTCGCCGGTGGTGAGCATCAGCCCGATCGACATCGCGCGCATGCGCGAGGGTGACTTCACCGGGACCATCGGCGTGCCGCTGCCGTCGACCTGGGTGCGTTTCGTGCGTGAGGACGGCGAACTGGCGGAGCTGGGCGAGGAGGGCGAGTTGCAGGTGCGTGGCCCCCAAGTGATGAAGGGCTACTGGCAGCGTCCGGAAGAGACCGCCAAGGTCCTGGACCGTCATGGCTGGCTGTCCACCGGGGATATCGGGGTGATGAACGAGCAGGGTTTCATCCGCCTGGTGGACCGCAAGAAGGACATGATCCTGGTGTCCGGCTTCAACGTGTATCCGAACGAGGTCGAGGGCGTGGTCGCGGCGCATCCGGGCGTGCTCGAGTGCGCGGCGGTCGGCGTGCCGGACGACAGTTCCGGCGAGGCGGTCAAGCTCTTCGTCGTCAAGAAGGATCCGTCGCTCACGGAGCGCGACCTGATGGACT
>NZ_JAUTYS010000086.1:0-606 GCF_041982285.1 Pantoea sp. ANP04
GGCTCCCACTGCTTGTACGTACACGGTTTCAGGTTCTGTTTCACTCCCCTCGCCGGGGTTCTTTTCGCCTTTCCCTCACGGTACTGGTTCACTATCGGTCAGTCAGGAGTATTTAGCCTTGGAGGATGGTCCCCCCATATTCAGACAGGATACCACGTGTCCCGCCTTACTCATCGAGCTCACAGCACGTGTGCTTTTGTGTACGGGAGTATCACCCTGTACCCTGCGACTTTCCAGACGCTTCCACTAACACACATGCTGATTCAGGCTCTGGGCTGCTCCCCGTTCGCTCGCCGCTACTGGGGGAATCTCGGTTGATTTCTTTTCCTCGGGGTACTTAGATGTTTCAGTTCCCCCGGTTCGCCTTGCAGCACTATGTATTCATGCTGCAATGATGCACAGAGTGCACCGGGTTTCCCCATTCGGACATCGACGGCTGTAGCGGTTCATATCACCTTACCGTCGCTTTACGCAGATTAGCACGTCCTTCATCGCCTCTGACTGCCTGGGCATCCACCGTGTACGCTTAGTCGCTTAACCTCACAACCCACAGGCGTTTTACAACGCTGCGAGCTGCAAGCATTTGAGAGACTCGAACGTGTCGCG
>NZ_JAUTYS010000087.1:0-606 GCF_041982285.1 Pantoea sp. ANP04
GAAGAAAGCGGAGAAGTAGCGATGGACTGTAACTCATTGGGGGACTGCGCCGATGACCGCATGGTACGCATTTATGAGTACCTCGACGGCGCGTTGACGCTGGGCGACCTAAAAGATGTTAAAGCACATCTTGATCACTGCCCGGAATGCACCGAGCAGTACGATCTGGAGTGCATCATTCGATCGGTGGTGCGCCGTAGCTGCCAGGAGGCTGCCCCGCAGCAGCTGAAGATGAATATTATTACGCGCATCTCGCAGATCCGCACCGAATCCGGGCACTAAGCCACGCGTTCAAAGACCCAAAAAGAAAACCCCGTATCCTTCGAAGTTACTTCGAATGGTACGGGGTTCTTTGTGCTCAAATCGCTTAGCTGTTTGGGCGCTTGCCGTGGTTGGCACCGCCACGCTTACGATCTTTACGCTTACGTGAACGCTTCGACATGGTGACTCCTTTGCGGGATCAATAATTGCCTTCCCGAATGCTCGGGCCGGCTAATAGTCTTTCATACCTTGGCACCATTGCCTAACCGGTGCGCCGGTGGTGAGTCGACGATTCTAAGGCTCTAGCTGGCGTCTGGTTCGGGCAGATCCAACCAGGAATACCAG
>NZ_JAUTYS010000088.1:0-605 GCF_041982285.1 Pantoea sp. ANP04
GATGTCCAGGTTCTTATCGGGAATCTTCAGTTGCCAGGCGCTCGGCTGGCGCCGCCCCTCGACCTGGTCTTCCTCCAGGGGCGTCATCTGGATCTGCTCACGCCCCAGGCTCTGGGTGCTGCCATCGGCATTGATCCAGGTGCCGGTGATGTAAGGCGCGCGACGGTTCTCCCGCACCCGGAACAGCATCAACCGTTCTCCGCTGTCCAGGTGCAGGGAGAACCAGTCCCAACCGGTCTGGTCGGCGGCCAGGGGCTGGCTGCTCCACTCCCGATCGAGCCAGGCCGGGCCGCTGACCTCATAGCGTTGGCCGTCGATCTGCAACTGCCCCGACGCCTGGAAGAACGGCTGGCTGTAGTAATAGGACGCCTGACCCTGGTCCGACTTGCGGCTGTAGCCGCCCACGCCCTGCAGCACCAGCGGCTGGCGGCTGGACAGTTGCAACTGATAGGCGAACCCCGGCCCACTGGCCTGCACCTGCATCCGGGCCAGGGGATTGGCCCCGGTGGGCAGGCTGGTGAAGCGCCAGTCATCGATCCAGGCCTGTAACGGCTGCGCCGTGACCCCGGCCTGCCCCACCCCGCCCCGGGCATAACGCTCGGCGG
>NZ_JAUTYS010000089.1:0-604 GCF_041982285.1 Pantoea sp. ANP04
AAAGCTGCAGGTACACCGGCAGAGCTGGGTACGCCTTGAGTCAGGGCGCCGGAACCGGCCTTGACCAGCAGGCTGTCGGAATGCCCGTGGTAGCAGCCTTCGAACTTGATGATGCTGTCGCGGCCGGTAAAGCCACGGGCCAGGCGAATCGCGCTCATGGTGGCTTCAGTGCCGGAGCTGACCATGCGCACCATTTCCATGGAGGGAACGATGGAGCACACCAGATCGGCCATTTCGGTTTCCATGGCAGTCGGGGCGCCGTAGGACAGGCCATGCTCCAGCTGCTTGCGTACCGCGTCCAGCACGTCCGGGTGACTGTGGCCGAGAATCATCGGGCCCCAGGACCCGACATAGTCGACATAGCGCTTGTCGTCTTCGTCAGTGACGTAGGCACCTTCGGCGTGCTTGAAGAACAGCGGGGTGCCGCCCACGCTCTTGAAGGCGCGGACCGGCGAGTTGACGCCACCAGGGATGTGTTTCTGGGCGTCGGCAAACAGGGTTTCGGAACGGGACATGCGGGCCTCGCAAAACAGGGGCGGGCCGGCATCAGCGACCCACCGTGGCGGAATCAGGGCGTGTTGAACAGTTGGCTGAAGGCCTGGGC
>NZ_JAUTYS010000090.1:0-602 GCF_041982285.1 Pantoea sp. ANP04
AGGAGTTCACAGGTCACTCTGACTTCGTCGTAATCCGAGATGAACTCGATGCTATTGTGGCAAGTGCACTTATGTAGCTTGCAAGTGATAGAGGGGCCGCCACGATTCTTTGCGTAGAAGGTTCCGCCTACTTCGCAGTCGTCAAGGAGCATTCCGATGGCTTCTATCTGCCCGCTGAACGTGGAGTCGTGAGCGGAGCATGCGCCGACTGCTTTGACATTGTCACTCACCACCGACTTCCATACTGACAAGTCTTTAGCATAACTGATTGTGCCAGCCACGGTAGACGAATGAATCAGTATGTCAGGTTCAGTCACTCCGCTACCGGGAGCCGCCTCGTTCAGCCTGACATTGGAATGCACGATGTCGAGGCTGTTGGACAAGGTCTGGTTGATTACTCCACCCCAAGAACTGAATGTACACTTCGCGCTCTTGCAGTTAATCTGCCCGTGTCCGTTGTAGAATGTCAATTCAACTGCGGAGGATACGTCTGGGATTGTGAACGCCGAGTCAAGGTGTCTGCCATCGAAATCCAAGAATGTAACGTTGTTCTTTCTCTGCAACAAGAACCAACATTCAACACTTTCGAAATTGATTAGCTT
>NZ_JAUTYS010000091.1:0-601 GCF_041982285.1 Pantoea sp. ANP04
TGTGGGCGTACTTGCCGACAAAGGGCGACATCAGCACCGGCAAAATGCCAATCGGTGCCACGGCCAGACCGGCCCAAGTGGCGGTGTAGCCCATCTGGGTCTGCAACCATTGCGGCAGGATCAGGTTGATCCCGAAGAACCCGGCGTAACCGCCCACCAACACGATGGTGCCGATGCGGAAGTTGCGATGGGCGAACAGCCGCAAGTTGACCACAGGATGCCGATCCGTCATTTCCCAGATCACGAACACCGCCAGGGCAATCACCGAGATCAGCGTGCCGGCGATGATGAAGTTGGACTCGAACCAGTCCAGGTCGTTGCCCTTGTCGAGAACGATCTGCAAGGCACCGACCCCGACGATCAGGCTCAGCAGGCCGATATAGTCCATCGGCTGGCGGCTGGTCACCACCGGTCGCGCCTTCAATTGCTGCTGAACCACCCAGGCAGCAAACAGGCCGATCGGCACATTGATAAAGAAGATCCACGGCCAGCTGTAGCTGTCGGTGATCCAGCCACCGAGTATCGGCCCGGCAATCGGCGCCACCACCGTGACCATGGCCAGCAGCGCCAGGGCCATCCCCCTCTTCGCGGGCGGGTAGAC
>NZ_JAUTYS010000092.1:0-600 GCF_041982285.1 Pantoea sp. ANP04
CGTTGGATCTTCCGAAGGCTCCTCAGTTGAATCCGTAGGAGTCGGCTCAGGAACTTCTTCTAGGTAGAAGCCGAAGTCGAGGGTTCCGTCGTGATCCCCATCTTCGTTCAGGCCTTCAGACTTAGCTTCCCATGTTGAAGAGTCCTCATCTCGATCGGAACCATTTTCCTTGGTCGGCAGGTAGCCGTCCAAAGCATCAGCGGATTCGTCCCGGTCAATAACTACCGTGTACGACTGACCATCTTTCAGGACCGGCAGGTCCTTGAAGTTGTAGAAGCCGTTCTCATCGGTGGTTACCGAGCCGACAGGATTGCCGTTGATATCAACGACTTCCTTACCGTCCGGACCGATCAGTTTCAGAACGACGTCTTCAATTGGGTCTTCATCGTCATTCTGAATTCCGTTGCGGTCCTTGTCAACCCAAACGTAGTCACCCAAGGAAACCGAAGGTTTCTCAGTTGGTTCCGTAGGTGCCACAGTCGGCTCAGTCGGCTCAACAGTAGGTTCCGTAGGCACCACAGTCGGCACAGACGGCTGCGTTGGATCCACAGTCGGCACAGTCGGCTCAGCCGGCTCCACAGTAGGTTCCGAAGGCACCCC
>NZ_JAUTYS010000093.1:0-598 GCF_041982285.1 Pantoea sp. ANP04
GTTGCTCGAAGGAAGCCTCACCGAGGGATTGCGCTGGTACGGTGCCTTGTCCCGAGAGACTGACATCGAACTGCCCAGTCGCCACCTGGGGCTGGTACAGGCCAGCGAGCTGAATGATCTTGACCTGCGCCTTGATGCTGCCGCTGAAGCCCTGGCCAGCAGTTGCCAAGTGGCACTGCCGCCGGCAGTGAGCTTTGCCGCACCAACGCCGGTACCCTGCGAGCCTTTGCTTGCCGGTGTGCGAATCGCCGTGGCGCGGGATGAGGCGTTTGCCTTTACCTACGGTGCCAGCCTGGATCTGTTGCGGGCCATGGGCGCGCAGTTGAGCTTCTTCTCGCCGATTCATGACACTGAGCTGCCGGAGGCGGACAGTCTGTATCTGCCCGGTGGATACCCTGAATTGCACCACCAGGCGCTGGCGCAAAACACCGCGATGCTGGGTGCCATTCGTGCCCATCATGCTGCGGGCAAGCCGTTGCTCGCGGAGTGTGGCGGCATGTTGTACTTGCTGGACTCCCTGACCGACGTCGAAGGCCAGCGTGCCAATCTCTTGGGGCTGCTGCCCGGTGATGCCGTGATGCAAAAGCGCCTCGCGGCC
>NZ_JAUTYS010000094.1:0-596 GCF_041982285.1 Pantoea sp. ANP04
CACTGCTCGGCATAGTTCGGCGCGGTGACGGTCCAGACCGTGGCCTGGCCCTCGTTCGGGCCCAGGGCGTCCTGGCTGCCGCTGAGGTAGGTCATCTTGAAGTTGACGTTCATCGGGTGCGGCGCCCAGCCGAAGAACACGATGGCTTCATTGCGTTTCACCGCCCGGGCCACCGTCGACAACATGCCGGCCTCGCTGGACTCCACCAGCTGGAACTTGCCCAGGCCGAACTGGTTCTTGGCGATCATGTCCTTGATCTGGGTATTGGCTCCCGAGCCGGGTTCGATGCCGTAGATCTTGCCCCCCAGCTCCTTCTGGAACCTGGCGATGTCGGCGAAGGTCTTCAGGCCCTTGTCGGCCAGGTAGGAGGGGACGGCCAGGGTAGCGCGGGCGTCCTTGAGGCTGGGCTCGGCCAGGACCTTGACCTGATGGGTGCGGGTGGCGCTGTGCTTGCCGTTGTTCACCGTCAGGTTGACGTTGTAGGTGACATCCTGCTCGGCCTTCGGGGCGACGAACTTCATCAGGGTGCCTGCGGCGTCAAAGGCGACGCTGGGGCTGATGCTCCAGCTGTAGCTGAGCTTCAGGCCCGCCGGGTC
>NZ_JAUTYS010000095.1:0-593 GCF_041982285.1 Pantoea sp. ANP04
TAAAAAGCTAACTATTAGAAGAACAGGCATAAAAAAACAGTCCCTAATGGACTAATGCCAGTCAGTTAACGCTGACTGGTATTTTTTTTGGGATATTTTTGTGGTTTACCCTTAACTACCCTCGGGCAAGATCGCTTTCTACGTTCAGGAATAACAAACAATTTCCCTTCCTCTAAAAGTGTATCTAACAACTTAGGTAAGAGTCCTGCAGCCTGTAAAGGCGCAAACCGTAACAGATCAACAATCGTAATAGACGCCATATGGAAGCTAATTCGTAGAGGGCTAACCTTAGCCCTAAGAGCCATATAGCGCATCAAACGTCTTATCAGATTATAAGCAATCATAAGCCCCCAGAACTCTTGTAACACAAGCTGTGGCAGCTTACTTCTTAACACCAGCCCCTCCTGTAGATCAGACTTAATTTCCCTAAAAGCCATCTCGATCTCCCAGCGCTGCAAGTACAGCTGTGCCACTTTATCCTTAGTAAAGCGTTTATCATCTATTAAAGAGGTTATGTATCGTCTTGTCTTACCCTCATAACGACACTCAATTAATCGAGCTTGCCAAGTATCGGGTAGGTTTGGATTTTTCTT
>NZ_JAUTYS010000096.1:0-593 GCF_041982285.1 Pantoea sp. ANP04
GTCGTCTGGACATCTTCTGCAGCAACTGGTCGGCCACTTCATGGCCGAGGCTGTCGTTGAGCAACTTGAAGCGATCCAGATTGATGTGCAGCAAGGCCAGGCTGCGGCCGCCCTGGCGTACCCGTTGGTG
The DNA here is from genome assembly GCF_041982285.1 of Pantoea sp. ANP04. Classification (NCBI taxonomy): domain Bacteria; kingdom Pseudomonadati; phylum Pseudomonadota; class Gammaproteobacteria; order Enterobacterales; family Erwiniaceae; genus Pantoea; species Pantoea sp. ANP04. Next base: position 131 of record NZ_JAUTYS010000096.1, read on the forward strand.
GGCCTCGCCCAGGCGCTCGCGAAACAGGGAACGGTTGGCCAGCCCGGTGAGTTCATCGTAGTGAGTGAGGTAGCGCATGCGCTCCTCGGACTCGCGCCGAGCCGAGAGATCGGCGAAGAAGCCCACGATGTGGCGGATTTTCCCTCGTTTATCCCGTACGACATTCAATTGCAGCCATTGCGGATAGAGCTCGCCGTTCTTGCGGGTCTCCACCAGCTCGCCCTGCCAACTGCCGTGTTGCTCCAGGGCCTGATGAATCAACGGGTAATGCCGGCGGGCATCGCGGCTACAGGACAGTTCCACCACATTGCGCCCGAGCATGTCCTCGATCTGATAGCCCGTGACCTGGCTGAAGGCCTGATTGGCAGCGATCAGGGCGTACTCGGGGTCGAGGATGACGATGCCTTCACTGGCCGCCTCGAACACTGTCGCCGCCAGATTGCGCTGCACCTCCACTTCCTTG
>NZ_JAUTYS010000097.1:0-593 GCF_041982285.1 Pantoea sp. ANP04
TTTTTTATGCCGCCTGCTGCTGGAACTGCTGGCGGTACTGATTGGGTGAGAGTTCGGTGTGTTGGCGGAACAGGCGGGCGAAGAAGCTGGCGTCGTCGTAGCCGACTTCATAGCTGATGGTCTTGATGCTCTTGCGCGTTCCCGAAAGCAGGCCCTTGGCGGTTTCGATGCGTAGACGCTGCAGGTAGTGCAGGGGCTTGTCGCCGGTAGCCGTCTGAAAGCGGCGCATGAAATTGCGAATGCTCATGCCATGTTCGCGAGCCACGTCCTCGAAGCGGAACTTGTCGGCGAAGTGCTCTTCAAGCCAATGCTGGATCTGCAGGATGATTACATCCTGATGCAGTTTCTGGCCGCCGAAGCCGATGCGTCCGGGGGCGTAGCTGCGCTGCACTTCATAGAGGATGTCCCGAGCCACGGCCTGGGCCACGTTGGCTCCACAGAAGCGTTCGATCAGGTAAATGTACAGGTCGCAGGCCGAGGTCGTGCCGCCGGCGCAGTAGAGGTTGTCGCTGTCGGTGAGGTGCTTGTCGGCGCTGAACTGCACCCCGGGAAAGCGCTCGGCGAACTCCCCGGCGAAGCGCCAGTGGGTGGTC
>NZ_JAUTYS010000098.1:0-593 GCF_041982285.1 Pantoea sp. ANP04
TCGGCCTAGTTCCTCTAGTGCTAAGGCTAGAGCGAAGTAGTCGCCACCGGAGCCACCGTATTCTTCGGAGATCGGAAGGCCAAATAGCCCCAATTCACCCATTTGTGCGACCACGTCATAGGGGAAGCTATGTTCCGCGTCGTGCTTGGCACTGACAGGAGCAACGACTTGCTGGGCAAATTCACGCACGACATCGACCAGGTCTTGGTACAGTTCGTCGAGTTCGAGATCAATCACGGGCACTCTCTTCTTTCGAGGTTGTCCTCACCGAGGCGACCCTTGTGATGTCGTCTGCGGTGACGGGTTATACGGAACGCGGACGCAATACCTTGGAAGCTGACAGTCCGGCGCGTATGGTTAATTCTTATTAACTGTGTTTTCTACCTACATTTTGAAATTAGTGGAGTAGATAATAGTTGTCCAGTTTTGGGCGGGGTTTCTAAGGAGTAAATGCATTGAGCAGATATCAATCTCTCACTGAGCCAACAGATCGCGAGCGCGCCAAGGCAGAACGCCGTGACGCGTTGTTGCGTGAAGCTACCCGGCTCTTTGCGTTGCACGGATATTCAGGAGTGTCCCTAGAAGATCTAGGT
>NZ_JAUTYS010000099.1:0-592 GCF_041982285.1 Pantoea sp. ANP04
CTCATGGCTGAAGTTATCCACAGCCTGCGGTTGCAACTGTGCGAGCAGCACCCTGAGGGCCTCGAGTCCTTGCGCATCCAGCTCGCCGACGGTCTGCCGGCTGTCCCGCTGGGCCAACTCCAGGGCGCTGCCGACCTGCAGCTGGCGTTGTTGCAGCAAGGCATATTCTGTCCGCAGCGCTGGCCAATCGTCCTGGGCGCTGAAGAAACTCAGCCAATCTGCCAGCAGTTCGCGGACCTGGGCCGGGGCCGTCGCCTCTGTTGTGCTCAGGTTCAATTGCAGATGCAGCAAGGCCTGACCGGCAAACTCGTATAGCGTCTGTGCCTTGAGGCTCTGGGCCAGTTGGCGTTGCTGGAGTCCGGCAAGCAGCCCGCCCGGCTTGGCCGATTGCAGCCAGGTGCAGAGAAAGTCCAGGGCGGGCGCTGCGCTCTCGGGCAGTTGTTCCAGGGTGAACAGCAGGTCCAGACGGTGAGCATCGAGCTGCTGATAAGTGCCGATGCCGGTAGTCGACAGCGCAGGAGGCACGCTCTGCTCAAGGCGCTGGCCTTTCGGTAGATCTGCACCATAGCGTGTGGCCAGGGCGCGGAGTTCT
>NZ_JAUTYS010000100.1:0-586 GCF_041982285.1 Pantoea sp. ANP04
CGCGTTTGCTCTTAATGCCCTGAGCCATTGCCATTGCTTTTGCTACCGCATCGAGTGTGGGTGCTTTAGGCTTCGGCGCAGGTGCTGGTTCTGATTTTTTGATGGGTTCATCTGCTACGGTTGTCCTGCTTGGTGGCGATGTGCTGTGTTCAATATCTTTGATTTTATGACCGTTTAAGATAATGGCATCAGCGGCATCATTCACGATCTGATTTTTCGTAAGCGCTACGCCCCATACCAGCTCGTTACGCTCGTTGATTATTTCGTTGATAGTGCCAAGCTGTGTTGCTGGCGTTTTATCAATCTCGTAATGCTTGCCTTCTGCTTTGGCTTGTTCAGCTTTTCTTAGTTCTCGCTCGTATTTGTCACGTTCCAGCTTAGTAGCGACTGATCCCATTTTGAGCTGTGGTTCAATATCAATCCCTTGCGCGGCATAGCTGCGACTATCAATCAATTTATGGTCGTGCTCAGCCAGTTTTTCGTTGGCGATCTGCTCCCATAGTTGGCGAACGTCTTTAATCTCATGGCTCACGCGTTCCATGCTAAGTGAACGCCGCTTTTTGTCTGATAGCTCAATAGTCGCTTT
>NZ_JAUTYS010000101.1:0-585 GCF_041982285.1 Pantoea sp. ANP04
GATATCGGGCCGATGATCAGCCTGCAGGCCGCGCAGAACGCGCAGAAGGTCGTGGATGAAGCACTGCAGCAGGGCGCGCGGTTGCTCTGCGGGCATCAGCGCCGGGGTTCGTGCTACGCCGCCACGGTGCTGGAGAATGTCGACCATGGCAGTCGCCTGTGGCAGGACGAGGTCTTTGCGCCAGTGGTGGTGTTGCAGGCGTTCGACGATCTGGATCAGGCTATCGCCCTGGCCAACCAGCCCGAATACAGCCTGCATGCGGGGATCTTCACCAACGATCTGCGCACCGCCATGGACGCCGCGCGGCGGATCGAGGCCGGTGGGGTGATGATCAACGATTCGTCCGATTACCGTTTCGATGCCATGCCGTTTGGCGGCTTCAAGTACGGCAGCCTGGGCCGCGAAGGGGTGCGTTTCGCCTATGAGGAAATGACCCAGCCCAAGGTGGTATGCCTCAACAGCCTGAGCTGAGGCCGATTGCAGCAATACGACAGGTCGTCGGGCACCGGGCAGGTTTGGTCACCTGCCCGGTGTTTTTTTGTCTGCGCGGCAGCGGATCGAATCGACCCGGGGATCGGTGGTGGT
>NZ_JAUTYS010000102.1:0-585 GCF_041982285.1 Pantoea sp. ANP04
GCCCAGCACCCGGGATTGCGGGCTCTGCTCGATCAGCCAGGACAGGGTCCGGCCCTCGTGTTCCCAGTCTTTGGCTGCCTGGGCCAGGCTGCCCGGGGTCAGGCCGCTTTCTTCCAGCAGGCGGCGGTTGCCCAGGGCCAGTTGGCGGCCGTCCAGGGTGCCGGCGATGCCGCGCCCGGTCAGGGACTGGCTGGCGCTGACATCGGCCACCGGCAGTTGGCGTTCCTGGCACAGGTCCAGCACCGCTTTGGCCAGGGGATGCTCACTGCCGCGCTGCAGGGCACCGGCCAGTTGCAGCACGCTATTGTCGTCGCCTTCCAGGGCCTGCATATGGGCGATGCGTGGCGTACCGGAAGTCAGGGTGCCGGTCTTGTCGAAAACCACCGAGCTGACTTCGTGGGCTCGTTCCAGGGCTTCGGCGTCCTTGATCAGGATGCCGTGGCGGGCGGCCACGCCGGTGCCGGCCATGATCGCGGTGGGGGTGGCCAGGCCCAGGGCGCAAGGGCAGGCGATCACCAGCACGGCGACGGCGTTGATCACTGCGGTTTCCAGGGGCGCGCCATACAGCCACCAGCCCACCAGGGT
>NZ_JAUTYS010000103.1:0-584 GCF_041982285.1 Pantoea sp. ANP04
CAATGCAGATCACCAGGTCCCCCAGCAAGGGGATATCCAGCAGTTCATCCGGCACGTCGGCAGGAAATGACAGCACATTGGTTGCGTAATCTTTGTGACGCCAGGTGTGATTCAGCTCACGGCCTTCGTCTTCGTCCACCAGGCGGATGGTCAGTTCCGAATCGGCGGTGCGCTGGCGCAGAGCCAGTTCGCACCACTGGCGGAACTCTTCATCGCTGGGGGCCGGCTGCTGGCTGGCGCGTTGCAGGTCAAGCTCAAGCATCGCGGCGGTTGCCTCTGTCGGCTGAAGCCTTGGCGGCCTCGTCCTCGGCTCGCAGCTCGAAGCGTTCATAGGCTTCGACAATGCGTTGCACCAGTGGATGGCGCACCACGTCCTTGGGCATGAAGTGAGTGAAGCTGATGCCGGGTACATCCTTGAGCACGTTGATCACTTGGGCCAGGCCCGACTTGGTGCCTTTGGGCAGGTCGACCTGGGTGATGTCGCCGGTGATCACTGCGGTGGAGCCGAAACCGATTCGGGTGAGGAACATTTTCATCTGTTCCACGGTGGTGTTCTGGCTTTCGTCGAGGATGATGAAGCTGTT
>NZ_JAUTYS010000104.1:0-582 GCF_041982285.1 Pantoea sp. ANP04
TCCTGCACCACCAACGCCATCGTGCCGGTTCTCAAGGCGGTGAATGACAAGTTCGGCATCATCAACGGTCACGTTGAAACCGTTCACTCGTACACCAACGACCAGAACTTGATCGTCAACTTCCACAAGGGCGATCGCCGTGGCCGTAGCGCCGCGCTGAACATGGTGATCACCGAGACGGGTGCTGCTACCGCTGCTGCCAAGGCCCTGCCTGAGCTGGCCGGCAAGCTGACCGGTAACGCGATCCGCGTTCCAACGCCAAACGTGTCGATGGCCATTCTCACCCTGAACCTTGAGAAAGCCGCCACCCGTGAAGAGATGAACGAGTACCTGCGCTACATGGCGCTGCACTCCGATCTGCATAAGCAAATCGACTTCGTCAATTCGCAGGAAGTGGTGTCCACCGACTTCGTGGGTTCGCGTCACGCCGGTGTTGTCGACGCTGAAGCGACCATCGTTCAGGACAACCGCGTTGTTCTGTACGTCTGGTACGACAACGAGTTCGGTTACAGCTGCCAGGTTGTGCGCGTGATGGAAGACATGGCGGGGGTCAACCCGCCAGCATTCCCACGCTAAGCGACT
>NZ_JAUTYS010000105.1:0-581 GCF_041982285.1 Pantoea sp. ANP04
GGTCTGATCACCGACATCATGTACCTTGGCGACGATTTCATTTATGAACTGCAGCTAGGCCCTCACCAGGTCACGGTTTCCATCCGCACTGCTGAAGTAGCCAATTTGTGGCCACTAGGGTCTCCGCAAGTGGGTGACACCGTCACTGCAGCGATCGCACCAGAATCGTTAGCATGCCTGCCCTCGCCCGCATGGGACGCTCCCGCACTTGTCCGCGTCTAAGCCGCACGTTCACACTCGACCAACCATTTAACACACCCGCAGAAAATCACGATGAAAGGCACCAACATGGGGATCACAACTAGCAAGAGAAAAATTGCTACGGCGCTTGGGCTAGCTGCAGCATTGTTGCTGACTGGTTGCGGCAGTGATAGCACCGTTGCAGAAGGATTAGGAGAGCGCGAGGGCGTTGATACCACCACGGCCTTGGGCGGTGCCGACGCTCAAGCTAAATTCGAAGAGCAGTATGCCGCTGCTCTTGAAGCTGGGCAAGATTCGCTCAACATATACACACCTTTGACAGCTACTTGGCCGGCAGTTTTCGAAGCCTTCGGCGAACGATTCCCTGGGATTTCCGTGGA
>NZ_JAUTYS010000106.1:0-580 GCF_041982285.1 Pantoea sp. ANP04
TCTTGATCAGCGCCACAGCGGTGTTGCCCATGGAACCGGACAGCACCAGATCCATGCCGCCCTGCACCATCGGGTGCTCCCAGGTGATGAACTGCATGTCTTCGCGGGACAGCGCCTGGTTGCGGTCGTAGGTGATGGTCACGCCTTCGTCGTCGCCCAGGGGGAAGCTGGCATCGAGCATCTTCTCGCTGGGCTTGAGGATAAGGGCGTTTTCCGAATGGTCCTCGCTGTCGATGCCGAAGGCGTCGAACAGGGTCTCCATGTAGATCGGCAGGGCGAACTGGTCGTCCTGTTCGAGGATCGCTTCCACCAGCGCATCGCCTTCACCGGCGCCGCCGGAGTTGAGCTCCAGCAGGCGGTCGCGGCCGGTATGCAATTCGGCTTCCAGGCGCTCGCGTTCGCCACGGGCTTCGTCGATCAGGGCTTGCCACTCGCCGTCGTCGGCGTTTTCCAGCAGCGGCAGCAGGCGCGGGCCGAACTGGTGCTGCAAGGCGTTGCCGGTCGGGCAGGTGTTGAGGAAGGCGTTCAGGGCTTCGTGATACCACTGGAACAGGCGCTCTTGCGGGCTGGTTTCCAGGTA
>NZ_JAUTYS010000107.1:0-578 GCF_041982285.1 Pantoea sp. ANP04
CATCCAGCGGCACTTTGCGCGCCAGCATCTCGGTGGACATGCTCACCGCCTGCAACGGTGCCCGCAGGTCGTGGCCGAGAATCGCCAGGAAGATGTCCCGTGAGCGGCTGACCTGCTCGGCATAGGCACAGGTGGACTCGGCCAGGGCTTCGTCGATGGCCTCGTTGAAACGGATCATGTCCTGCAGGTGTTCCAGGTCCGGGGTTACCAGGCTGGCGACCCACAGACGGATCACACAGGCCCGCAGGTGGCGGAACTCGGACGTCATCTGCACCAGATCGAAACCCACGTGATGGCGCAGTTCGCCATGGCTGGCGGCGGCCGCATCCAGGCTCGGGGATTTCTCCGGGCCTTCGCCCCTGGCCTTGGCCAGCTGTTCACCCGGGCTCTGGGTGATGCGCATGTCCCGGGCGGCCGCCAGCAGGATCGAGGTGGCGTGATCCCGCAGGTCGCTGCGGGTCAGAGTGTCCGCGGCCAGGGTCCTGGCAAATTGTTCCCATTCATCAACGATTCGATCAACGTGCTGCACGATGAAATCGGACAGGCGCATAGCCGGGCACCTTATTGGGCAGAGAGTG
>NZ_JAUTYS010000108.1:0-578 GCF_041982285.1 Pantoea sp. ANP04
TTCCTTCTAGGGATACAGTCATGCTTCGTTCCTTGCGCCTCGCTGCCCTGTTCGGCGGCCTTATCCTGAGTGCGTCCGCACTGGCGGTGGATGTCGACCCGGCCAGCTATGGCTACCCGTTGACCAACCCCTTTGAAGCCACCATCGCCACCACCCCCCCGGAGCTGCGCCCGGAACTGCCCGCCAACGATGACATCCGTCAGTCCGACTACAGCCTGAACCTGCGGCCGGAGCGCGAGTTCATCCTCCCAGACAATTTCTGGGCGGTGAAGAAGCTCACCTACCGCATCGCCACCCAGGACCACGCCGCGCCACTGATCTTCCTGATCGCCGGCACCGGCGCGCGCTACGACAGCAGCCTCAACGAGTACCTGAAGAAGCTCTACTACAAGGCCGGCTACCATGTGGTGCAGCTATCCTCGCCCACCAGCTTCGACTTCATTACTGCCGCCTCGCGCTTCGCCACCCCCGGGGTGAGCCAGGAAGACGCCGAAGACATGTACCGGGTCATGCAGGCCGTACGGGCCCAGCACCCCAAGCTGCCGATCACCGAGTTCTACCTCACCGGCTACAGCCTC
>NZ_JAUTYS010000109.1:0-578 GCF_041982285.1 Pantoea sp. ANP04
GCCCTTCAACATTGCTTTGCTAGATGCTTTCGCCGGCTTTTGATTTTCTTGGTGGTGATTCATGACGGTTTTCCCCTTTAGTTGAAACATTGCTTCGCTGAGTGCCTATCGCCGTATGCCCGTCGGAAGCTCGGCCCATAAGGGCGACGGGCAAGGGCGGAACCGGAAGCCGCAGCGGAGCACAGGGAGCGCAGCGACCGAGCACCGAACGGGTGAGGATACCGGCGCAGCGAACCCTTGATGCAGCTGGAGTGCCCCTACCCTTCGGCCGGGATGCAGGGAGAGCTTTACCCCCTGCATCCCTGCCACACGGCGAGGTGCCGAGAGTCCAGAGAGGCAGCGCCTCTTTGGGCAAGCCCGCAGGGCGCGCAGTAGGTGTCTCAAGGTGAAGTGCTCCCAGTAGTTTTTGCGGTTTTCTCTAACGCGGATATGCGTTTCACTTGGCTTTGACTACATTCTGCGAGCTTGGCGGTTTCAGCGATGCTATAGCCGCTTGAGCGCAGCGCAACGATGCGTTGGTGCGTTGCTTTGTCCTCGGGACGGCCTTTGTATCTGCCGGCAGCTTTCGCTATCTGGAT
>NZ_JAUTYS010000110.1:0-577 GCF_041982285.1 Pantoea sp. ANP04
ATGGCAATTTCGGTTGCGCGCTATTTTTGTTAGAAGCAACCAAACCATCATCAAATAGGGTGATAAATTTACTCATGCCATGTATCTGAAAATAACCATCAGGGTAGGGCGTTAGCTGCGCCATGCCCTCAGGGGTACCGCGCTCACCATAGACGATAATTTCAGGAATCTGTCCGCCCGTATCGTCCCAATGAGTGATATAAGACGATTTAAACTCGACCATACGCGTGACTTTGACCCCGACCATATCATCGATGATGCCAGTACGAAAACCACAAGCGTTGATTAAGTAATCAACTTCGATAGAATCCGTTTTGGCTTCAAATTCGGTCTCAGTATCAGAGCGCGCTGCTTGTTGATAATCAATGCGCCATCTGGTCACATGATGGTCAGCGTTTGAGCAGTTTTCACAATCAACTGGCATGACTTGATTAACCTGCGTATCGGTAAAGACATGCGCGTGCTCATAGCCTTCTAAAGCCACTTGTGCAGAAGCTGCCAAACGGAAGATATTCCAGCCATATTCTTGCACGACAATCAGCGGAAATTTAACCTTGTTTAAATCCAAATACTTAGC
>NZ_JAUTYS010000111.1:0-577 GCF_041982285.1 Pantoea sp. ANP04
TCTGCTCGGCAACACTTTGCGCAAAACGCTTGCCCAACTCTTCGAATGGCCAGTCATCCGCTGCGCGGTAAACGTCCGGTACGGCCGCCTCGAATACATGCTCTGCACGGCCCTTGCCGGCCTTGCGCTTGTACTTGTAGGGGCTCAGATCAATCAGCTCCTGGGTGGTGCCGTGGTAGGCCCAATCCAGCACGATGGCGTCGTTGCGCCCGGTGTGATTGCGTGCCATGCGCAGCATCAGGCTGTTGGCTTCACTGCCGGAACAGCCGAAGGAGGCGACGGCCAGGCCCTTGGGCAGGGTCGCCGTGAGTCGCTCGGCATACTCGACGATGTTGTCGTGCAGGTAGCGGGTGTTGGTGTTCAGTCGTGAAGCCTGGCGCGAAAGGGCTTGCACCACATCGGGATGGCAGTGGCCGAGGTGGCAGACGTTGTTGAAGCAGTCCAGATAGGCCCGGCCAAAGTTGTCGATCAACCAGACCCCATCACCGCGCACGAACTTGATCGGGTCCGAGTAGGAAATCGACAAGTTGGGCAGCAGCAGTTGCTTACGCTTGGCCACGATCTGCGCTTTGCTCCT
>NZ_JAUTYS010000112.1:0-576 GCF_041982285.1 Pantoea sp. ANP04
GAAATAATGTTGAAGAAATACTCTAGTTAAGTCTAATCCATCTATCGATCTAGTCTTACTATCTAAAGCTTCTTGAGTATAGCCATTCCAAGAGGTAATTTGTTCACATCCACGTAAATTGTAAATTCAGTTCAGTTCATGCATCATGCTTCAGATTCAGATATTCAGATATTCAGTCATGATTCAGTTCGTAAGTATCCTTCTATATCATCTCAGTCTTTTTAAGTGTTTCAACCAAATCAGTATTATTTGGGAATGAATGATCCCAAGGGGGAGATAATGTAACGCCCTGCATTTTGGGCTACAATATAGACCATGATTCCGAAATAGAGGTACGCGGGGTTTTCCTAAATTCTCATGGGCATATAAAAATCATGTTTTAGAATGAGGTTTTTTGAATCTATGTATATATTCATGTATTAAATGTTTTAACATCATTGTTTTGGTCTTTTGACCTTCCCCAAAGTGATTTGAGAATATGAATGTATGAAACCATGTATTTAAGAATGAATTCTTGTTGAGAGCATGATTTTTGGTGAATTCCCTCTTATTATGAATTTTTCATATTTCTGATAG
>NZ_JAUTYS010000113.1:0-572 GCF_041982285.1 Pantoea sp. ANP04
TGCTGCCGTTGCTGACGCTGGATCAGGCGGCCATTGACCGGGTGGTGGCCACGGTGCCGGGCGGCACCGCCAACGTCCAGGACATCTACCCCCTGGCGCCGTTGCAGGCCGGCATCCTGTTTCACCATCTGGCCGCCGGCCGGGGCGATCCCTATGTGTTGCAGGCGCAGTTTGCCTTCGACACGGCCCAGCGCTTGCAGACCTTCGTCCGAGCCTTGCAGGGGGTGATCGAACGCAACGACATCCTGCGCAGCGCCGTGCTCTGGGAAGGGCTGGACGAGCCGCTGCAAGTGGTCTGGCGCCAGGCGCCCCTGGAGGGCGAGGAAATCGTCCTTGACCCGGGCCAGGGCGACATCCTCGGCCAGTTGCAGGCGCGCTTCGACAGTACGCGCTATCGCCTGGACATTGCCCGGGCGCCGCTGTTGCGCCTGGTCTACGCCCGGGACCCGGTCAACCAGCGGCTGGTGGCGCTGTTGCTGTTCCATCACCTGGTGATGGACCACGTGGCCCTGGAAGTGCTGCAGCATGAACTGCAGGCCTTCCTCCTTGGCCAGCAGCAACGGCTGGGTGAC
>NZ_JAUTYS010000114.1:0-569 GCF_041982285.1 Pantoea sp. ANP04
CACAGGGCCCCGGCATCATCGATCAGCACCGGGACCTGGGCGTTGGGGTTGAGGGCGAGAAATTCGGGACTGTGGGTCGACTGGAAGCCGCTGCCCCAATCTTCCTGCTGGTAGGAAAGGTCCAGCTCTTCACAGGTCCACAAGACTTTCCTGACGTTGATGGACGAGGCTTTACCGAGAATTCTGCAGGGGGTTCCCATGACGCTTCCTTGTTCGTGGCACAGGTTGGCGATGGGAATCTATCAGCGAGCCAGGTTCTCGGCGACGGCCAAATTGCCTCCAGGGGTGTTTTGCCCAGCTTCAGGCCGGATCGGGCAGGGCTGAAGCCGGCAGACCGAAGACCCGGTCGAACAGCCAGTTGAAGGCGAAGGTGTAGCAGGGGATGAACAGGATCAGCGCCAGGTCCAGGAGGAAGGCCTGCACCAGGCTGATGTTCATCCACCAGGCGATGAGCGGGATCAGGAACACGATCAGGGTCAACTGGAAGCCCACGGCATGGGCAATGCGCCGCTTGACGGTGCGGGTGCGCGACGGCTGACGGCTTTCCCAGCGCTCGAACAGCGTGGTGT
>NZ_JAUTYS010000115.1:0-569 GCF_041982285.1 Pantoea sp. ANP04
CCCGATGCCAGTAAAAGACACTGCCGCGCTGAGTATCGTCACCGCGTTAGGGCTCAGGCCCAGTACATAGCCCATGGCGGCCAGACGCCGACCTAAGCCGCGGTTAACCCAACGCAAATAGGCTGGCACCCCATGGCCAGGTTTTTGAGCCGACAAAAGTCGGTGCACTGCTTCGCCATAATGACGTTTTTCCCCAGTCATTCCAAGGTTCCTCTCCCCCAAGATGAACGTATCTACTAGCATGCCACGTCGAACGACGCACGACCACGAAAACCTAGTTTCCGTGGTCTTGCGTCGTTTTTTCAGTTCGTTGTTTCAGTCATCAGCAACCTAGCCTTGAAGATCAGCCGTCAATGACAAATCGAAGCTGAGATCCGTGGTGCCCCGGTAGTTGCCATGCGTGCTGACCGCAACGGTGTTGTCCCCTGCTTGCAACAGGGCTGCCGGGACCTCAAACTCTGTAAGGTTCTCAGCTGCTCCCGAAGCCCGCGGCGCTGCTGTCGCGTAACTGTTCTGTCCCAGAGTTCCGGAAGGCAGATTTTTCCTGCCGACTTCCTGACCGTTGACGT
>NZ_JAUTYS010000116.1:0-566 GCF_041982285.1 Pantoea sp. ANP04
TCGGACCTCTTGAACATCACCCGCCACTGCAGCGGTTGTGGGACCTTCCCGAGCTGCTGAGCGACGAGCAGCATGAGTTGATCAGCGGCGAGCTGGACGAGCAGCTGTGGTCGGCGATGGAGGAGGTGCCGGCGTTGGCGGTGAAGTATTTTTACCTTGGTTGATGCTCGCTGCGCTGTGTTCTAATGCCGCGCCTCGTACCGGCAAATGGACTTTATCCCGTGTCTGAACCCCGTATTCGCGCGCTCGCGCTGTGTGTCTTCCACCACCAGGGCAAGATCCTGGTCAATCAGTTCGTTGATGCCGACACGCAACAGACGCTGTTCCGGCCGCTGGGCGGTGGGATCGATTTTGGTGAGCACAGCGCCCAGGCCATTGTTCGTGAAGTGCAGGAGGAACTGGGGCAGTCGATCAACAACCTGCGGCTGATCGGCACTCTGGAAAGCCTGTTTGTGTACGACGGCAAACCCGGCCATGAAATCGTCCAGGTGTACGATGCCTGCTTCGAGGATGCGACGGTCTATCAGCGCGCTCAACTTGACGCCCAGGAAAGCGACGGCGCGCCC
>NZ_JAUTYS010000117.1:0-564 GCF_041982285.1 Pantoea sp. ANP04
GTGTTGTCCATGTCGAACACCGCGAAGTTACCCTTGTTGGCGTTGGCCGCGATCATCGCGTCCAGCTGCTTGGCCTGCTCCTGCGGCCAGTGCTTCAACTCGGTAGCGAAGGCCTGGCCGGCAAGGCCCAGGCAGAGTGCAACGGCTAGAAATTTCGGCGCGAACTTCATCTGCGGTTTCTCCCTGAGTGAAAGGTTCGACGCTAACAAATCCCTGTGACAGTTCCCGTCTCCACGCGACCGCTTGCGTCCCGAGAGCGCCAACCACATGCGCCTGAGCGTCAGCCGCTTATTCAAAAAACGACAGTTGCCATGCGATATCGTTATTAATTCAATAGATTTCAAGCTGTTAGGCTTGCCGGTTCGCAATCGCCCTGAGCCGCGATTGACACAAGTCTTATCGGAGCCCCAATGAATCTGCCGCTGATCCTCAACCTGCTGGTGTTCCTGGCCCTGCTGCTGGGCCTGGCACAAACCCGCCACACCACCTGGAGCCTGGCCAAGAAGGTCCTGCTGGCCCTGGTGCTGGGCGTGGTCTTCGGCATCGCCCTGCACAGCCTCTACG
>NZ_JAUTYS010000118.1:0-561 GCF_041982285.1 Pantoea sp. ANP04
ACGTTTAGCTGACGGGCTAAGGTGATCTCTCCTTGACCCATATCTCCAAGGGTTGTGTCAATGATCTCATGCGTGTCAGTATTGATCAGGCATACCGAACGCATTTGTGGATAGGGCGCCTCTTTGGTTCTGCCTTTGCTTGAACTAAAGTGCTGAAGGTTCTCATCAGTATAGGGTAGTGAGTATACGACACCGTCTACAGCTTGGACGCTAAGTCCCATAAAGTCTTGCTGCTGGGTTAGTGATTCTGTTTGGTAGTGAGCACTTAGTTGATGAAATAGCTGCTTTAGAGGCTCATGCCCGAGGCGTTGTCTTGCTTGTACCACTGCACTGGGTACACAGGCCTGTGAGTCTATATTAAGCCGCATTTGCTCTGTGATATACCAGATGGAACGGTTTCGATATAAAGCTGTGCCGATGACTATCCAAACAACGTGTTCGGCAGGTAGCTTACGCCTTCTAATGCTCGCTTTGCCGGTATACTCTAAAGCTTGCTGTATCCACTCAGGGTCTATTAATTCACTAAATTGTTCTAGGGTGTCTGGAATCCTTTTATGCGTC
>NZ_JAUTYS010000119.1:0-561 GCF_041982285.1 Pantoea sp. ANP04
CGAGCGCCAGTCCGATCCCGGCCTGCTGGGCACCTGTGGCCTGTTCAAATGGAACCGCCCGTGGCGCAGCTGCGCCATCGGCTTCGAACTGGCAAAACCGGCACAAGGGCAGGGACTGATGAGCGAGGCGTTGCACGCCGCGGTGGGCTGGGGCTTCGAGCAGATGGCGCTGAACCGTATCGAGGCCCAGGTGCACCCGCAGAACCTGGCGAGCCTCAGGTTGCTGGAGCGGCTGGGGTTTGTCCGCGAAGGGCTTTCCCGCCAGGCGGGGTATTGGCTGGGAGCTCATCATGATCTGGTGCAGTACGGCTTGTTGAGGGCCGATTGGTCCAGCCCGGCGCCGCTCGCCGCGCATGTTGTGTAACTGCGTGGCGTGACAATCAAGCCGGTGCTGGCACCTTCAGCGGTGCCCCGGCGTCGCTACATCGCTGTCCTCGACGGGCTCCAGGTGGTGGTAGGAGGGAAAGACCTTCCGCTGGCTGATCTGCAAGCCTGTTGGTAGTGCGAGCCCTTGGGTTTTACTGGAGCCCCAGGTCCGACGTTCGCCGCAATAGGTATGCA
>NZ_JAUTYS010000120.1:0-561 GCF_041982285.1 Pantoea sp. ANP04
AGGTCGAGCGCATAATCTTCCATCGCCGGATAGAGGATTTCCTCGACTGCCGGCGACAGCCGGTGAATCTCATCGATGAACAGCACATCGCGCGGCTCAAGATTGGTCAGCAGCGCCGCCAGATCACCGGGGCGCTCCAGCACCGGGCCGGAAGTGCTCTTGATCGATACCCCCATTTCCTCGGCAATGATGTTGGCCAGGGTGGTCTTGCCCAACCCCGGAGGGCCGAAGATCAAGGTGTGATCCAAAGACTCGTTGCGCCCGCGGGCCGCCTGGATGAACAGCTCCATCTGCTCGCGCACGCTAGGCTGGCCAATATAGTCGGCCAGACTGACTGGACGAATCGCCCGGTCCTGGATTTCCTCGCGCTCACGGGGGCCCGTGGCGGCGATCAGACGGTCAGCTTCAATCACTTAAATCATTCCCTTCAGGGCTCGGCGGATCATGTCTTCACTGCTCAAGCCTTTGTCTTTGATCGCGGAAACCGCCTTGCTGGCTTCCTGCGGCTTGTAGCCCAGGGAGATCAGCGCACTGACCGCATCCGACTCGGCGCTGGCCACC
>NZ_JAUTYS010000121.1:0-560 GCF_041982285.1 Pantoea sp. ANP04
GTTGCACCGCGACAACCTGAGCAAGACCGGGATGAGCCTGGGGCTGAGCCAGCTGCGCACGCGCAACTACATCGACGACAACCTGATCGACGTCTCCAGCAATCGCATCACCGAAAGCCAGTTGGGCTTCAACCACGGGCGGCGCATCGGCAATGCCCTGGTCAACGCCGACATCGGCTGGCAGCAGGGCATCGGCGCGCTGGACGCCCAGGGCAGCGGCAACCCTCACGGCAGCGAGCCGGTTTCGCGCTACAACAAGTACAGCCTGACCCTGAGCTACCTGCAGCCCTTTCGCCTGTGGAACGAGAACTTCAGTTTCGACAGCCTGGCCACCGGCCAGCGTAGCGAGGACGTGCTCTTCAGCCCTCAGCGCATCAGCCTCGGCGGGCTCAATTCGGTGCGCGGCTTCCAGGACCAGACCCTCTCCGGCAACAGCGGCGGCTACTGGCGCAACCAGCTGCGCTGGCGCCGTGCCGTGACCTGGCAGGCGCTGCAACCCTTTGTCCAGGAATACGGCCTGGCCTTTGCTTATGACGTCGGGGTGATCAAGGGCGATCGCT
>NZ_JAUTYS010000122.1:0-559 GCF_041982285.1 Pantoea sp. ANP04
CGCAGAACCTTTCGCGTGCTGACACTCTGAAAGCTCTTGAGCGTAACGGCTACATTCTGCCGGGCGGTCAGGATCCTTTGGGTTCGATCATTGGTCAGCGTGAGGGTTATGGCGCGCTTGGTCGTGGCGGCACTCGTGTTGGTGCTCGTGAAGCGGTACTGGAAGCTCGCAGGACGGGCGAACGTAAGCCGAACGACAGATACACCATGACGGAAGCTGAGCGTCGCTTATTCGATGCTCAGTTGCGTTGGGATGCGGTGCGCGAGGGTCGTAACCCGCACTCATCTAAGAAGCCGTTGACCCCGGAGATTGCCGCGAAAGTCGAGAAGGACTTTCGGCGTTGGCTTTCTACTGGCGGTCAAGTTTTCAACTAATAAAAGGACTTCCTTTACGTGCGATGCGTTGAGGGTATTTGCCGTGCGATGCGGCTTCAAAAAGGAGTATCCATTGTCTGAAATTGTGAATGCCGAAGGTGGCGAAAACGCTGACGCTGTAACCGTTGAGGTTGCTACTGAGGTGGATAAGCCACTTGGCGAGAATGGCGAGAAGGCTTTGAAAG
>NZ_JAUTYS010000123.1:0-559 GCF_041982285.1 Pantoea sp. ANP04
CTGGGGCTGTGCTGGAGCGTCACCCAGGTGCAGGCCGAGGCGGAGCAGGGGTTGTCGGCGAAGATCGCGCTCAAGCGCTACTTCTTCAGCTCATCGCCGGCCGAAGGCGTCGACGATGGGCAGCTGTCCGGCACCGCGCAACTGGGCCTGGACTACCAGTACCTGCAGAGCTGGGACAGCCTGCGCCTGCGCCTGGTGGTCAACCCGCGCTACCTGGAGAGCGGGTCCAGGGACCCGCGGCCGAGTTTCTATTGGGATGAGCTGTTCGTGCTCCTCGAGCAGGACAACCGTGAGCTGAAAGTGGGGCGGATCAAGGAGCATTGGGGTGTCATGGAGACCCGCCAACTGGTGGATGTGATCAACACCTACGACAACCTCGACGGTCTGCAACCGGAAGAAAAGCTCTCGCAGAAAGCCATCAAGCTGGGCAGCACCCTGGGGCCCGGGCATCTGAGCCTGTACCTGCTCGACGGCTTCGAACCGGTGCAGTTCTACAGCGAGCCGGCGCGGTTTGCCGCTTACCGGGTCCAGCCAGCGGCCGAGTACATCCACGGTGCCG
>NZ_JAUTYS010000124.1:0-558 GCF_041982285.1 Pantoea sp. ANP04
TAGCCGTAGTCCTCGATGCTGGCGCCTTGCAGGTCCGGCAGGGTCACCACCACCAACTGTTCGCTGGTGGCCTGTTCGTGGGCTTGCAGTTGCCGAGTCAGCTGGGCGCGGACGCTCGGCTCGATCATCTGCGCGTCGTCCACCACCCGCCCAGTCAGGGCCGGGAACCTGAGTTCGGCCTGGGCCGAGACCGCGAAGACCCAGAGCAACAGCACCAGACCGATTTTATAGAGTCGCATCAGCACCTCATCCTTAATGTTTGTCCGCGTGTACTACCAACTGCCAGACGCCCCGCCACCGCCAAAACTGCCACCGCCGCCCCTGAAACTGTCCGAATCCGAGCTGGAACTGGAGCTGGAGCTGGAGCTGCTGGAGTCGAACCAGTCGAATGAACCGCTGCTCGCACTGCTGTCGCGCTCGGCCCTGGGTTCGCGCCTGGACGAGTCATCGCCGGTGTCGCGCCGCCCGGCGCTTGCCGCTTCACCGTCGTCGCGCGTGTAGAGCAAGAGCCCGACCAGCGGCACGCCGACGAACACCGAGAAAAACACCAGCTTGAAC
>NZ_JAUTYS010000125.1:0-558 GCF_041982285.1 Pantoea sp. ANP04
CTAGAGAAGACAAGAACAAGTGGATTATCCGAAAAGTGTTCCCAGCGTAGGGCTGGTGAACGGCAAGTTTGTCGACGAGAACCCGGTCACGGGGCAAGTCGGCTCACTGATTTCTTCCGACTGGGGAAATGCGGTGACCGATGAATTGCTCAACGTGATTCGTGCGGGTGGGAAGGAGCCGGCCGAGGCCGAGCACGACCAGTTGCTGGCGGCGATCAAGGCGATCGTCCGGGATTCGATACCGCCAGAGAAGATTCGCAGCACCTTGGCCGAGTACGGCATCACCGACGCCTACACCAAGTCGGTGACCTACACCAAGGCCGAGATCGAGGCACTGTTGAAGAACATGTCGGCCCTGCCGGTGGGGGCCATGGTGCCGTTTCCCAAGGGCACGGTGCCGGCGGGGTTTCTGGAGGTGGATGGCAGTGTGCAGAGCGCTGCGACTTATCCGGATCTGGCGGCTTATTTGGGAACGACCTTCAACACCGGTGGTGAAGGGGCGGGGAATTTCCGTTTGCCGGAGTCGCGGGGGGAGTTTCTGCGGGGTTGGGATCATGG
>NZ_JAUTYS010000126.1:0-557 GCF_041982285.1 Pantoea sp. ANP04
TGAGTCCACCTTTGATATCACCGCGCCGGTGAAGGACTTCGCAGGAGCGAATGAAAACTATGAAGGCTCCGAGCACGAGGGCATGGAGCATAACGAGATGAAGATGGATGACTCGGCTTCGGAAAGCGCTCACGATCACTAATGCCCCATGCAAAGACATCCACCACGTCACGGCCCTAGCCGGCGAGGAGTACTGTTCGGCGGGGCCGCCGCAGGCCTAGGGGCGATTGCTGCTCTCGGGATCGATTCGCTGACCAGCACTGCTGCGCCGGCTGGTGCTTCGGAGCCACTGCACTGCCACACCATGATTCCCTTCTACGGTGCCCATCAAGCAGGGATCACCACCGAGCCTCAAACCCACGCGACCTACATCGCATTGAACCTGCGTGACGCTCTTGACTGTGAGTCCCTAGGCCGCCTGCTGCGCTTACTCAGTGACGACGCGGCAAGGCTGACTCAAGGCCAAGCAGCCTTGGCAGACACCGAACCTGAACTGGGCGCGGTTCCCGCACGACTGACCGTGACCTTCGGATTCGGACCGAAGCTCGTGGAACTTG
>NZ_JAUTYS010000127.1:0-557 GCF_041982285.1 Pantoea sp. ANP04
GCAGAAGAAGGTGCAACAATAGTAGCAATGCTCTTCAGAACACCTAAGAAATCTTCGTTAGCATAGTTATATTCATGCAGCAGAGTATTACCTTCGAACATTTCATAGCGTAGCTCATCAAAATAGAAGCGTACACGAATCATATCATTAGTCTGAGGATTAGAATCCTCATCCTTATTAATAATATTCTGCCATTCTTCAGCGCTCACAGTATACTTATGTGCATTACAGTTAGTATGTGCAAGACCAGTATTGCTATAATAATTTGCATTAGCTGCGCTAGCCATAACGCCAACGCTCAGACAAGTAATTGCTGCAAGTGCAGCACAAATAAACTTCTTCATTTAAACACTCCTTTAATTAACCAAGATGCGGAGGCACTTCAGTATCAATAGGCTTAATATTCAGTATAACATTAGTGCTCTCGTCGCCATCATAATAGTTGAAATGACAAACTTCAATAAGAGAATATTCATTGGGATCAATAGTGCCAAGGCATATATCGCAACTCTGAGTAGGATTAAACTTAATAAGTTGAGTCATACCGCAATTAGAAG
>NZ_JAUTYS010000128.1:0-556 GCF_041982285.1 Pantoea sp. ANP04
TTAGGAATAAGAGAATGGCTTTGCGAGTGCGGTGTCACTCATGACCGTGATATTAATGCGGCAAAAAACATTCTCGCGCTCGGGCTTGAGCGTCTAGTAGTAGGAATCCCTCACTTTAGGGAGGGGAGGAAGTCAAATTAACATTGACTGTAATTGACACTAACGCCGCGGGTAGCAGTGGGGATGCGGTTATCAGCATAAATAGCAAGACCACCGCGAGCGGTTTCTTTATATTTATCAGACATATCCGCGCCTGTCTGCTTCATGGTTTCAATGGCTTTATCCAATGAGACAAAGTGCTGACCATTGCCGCGGCAGGCAAGACGAGCGGCGTTAATGGCTTTTACCGCGCCCATCGCATTGCGCTCAATACAAGGGACTTGTACCAAGCCGCCAATCGGGTCACAAGTCAGACCTAAATTATGCTCGATACCAATCTCGGCGGCATTCAAACATTGCGCTGGCGAGCCATCCATAATCTCTGCCAATGCCGAACCTGCCATGGCACAGGCTGAACCGACTTCGCCCTGACAGCCCACTTCAGCCCCAGAGATAG
>NZ_JAUTYS010000129.1:0-556 GCF_041982285.1 Pantoea sp. ANP04
TTCAACACGATATGACCCAAGGCCACTGTTTGCTCTTTGAGGCGTTGTCCAAAGAAATAACGGTGCACGGCTACCGGAGTAATCAGTAACAAGATGAGTAGGGTCGCAGCCACCAGCAAGATGATGTAGACAATCTCGTCGTTGTGGCTGAGCATTTCAAATCGCGCTTGAAAAGGCAGTACCACCAGGAATGCAGCGAGAATCTGCACACCGGTCTGCATCACACGCATTTCTTGCAGTAGCTCGTTCCATTGCCGGTGTGGGGCACCGTCACTGGTATCGGGGTGGGAACGCTTGTTGATCATGGTTCTCCTCGACTATCTCCGCTGCCGGAGTCAACGGTTCTGGAACACTAACTATGCCAATGTCCCTGACGACTGCCAAGAGCATCACGAATCTCTATCCAAAATGTCGGTGGCTCTGTATATCTTGAGACATCCCAAGAGGAAGTAGCTAGGCGAAATTTATGAACATGAATCTGGAACCACATATCAAACCCGATGTTTGGACTATGCCGGACAAGGGATTGTCGTGGTGTGATTGCGGCAAGGACCAT
>NZ_JAUTYS010000130.1:0-556 GCF_041982285.1 Pantoea sp. ANP04
CCGGCGCACCCGGGCCGTGACCGAAGCCAGCGTCGACAGCCTGCTGCGGCATGTCGGTCGGGCCCTGGGCGCGGGCCCCTACTGCCTGGACCGGCACTTCGCCCGGCTGCTGGCCGACCTGCCGGTATTTATCCGCCAGAGCCATGCCGAACGCGACCTGGCCCAACTCGGCCAACAGCTGGCCAGCGAAGCCGCTGCGGCGGACCGGGGAGGATGGTGCCTGTGAAAGCCAATCCGATTGTCGGCCGCGGCACTTCACTGAAGGCATGGCAGGCCTCCTCGCACCTGCGGGCGATGGCCTGCGTGGATATCCAGACCCTGGTTGCGCCCGGTTCGCGGGCGGTGATCGTGGCCCCGCACCCGGACGACGAAATCCTCGGCTGCGGCGGCCTCCTGCAATTGCTGGCGGCCGCGGGCCGGGAACTGTTGCTGATTTCGGTCACCGATGGCAGCGCCAGCCATCCCGGCTCACCGCGCTGGCCCATCGAGCGCCTGAGCCTGGTGCGGCCCCAGGAGTCCGCCGAAGGCCTGCGCCGCCTGGACCTGCCACTGGCGC
>NZ_JAUTYS010000131.1:0-555 GCF_041982285.1 Pantoea sp. ANP04
CCAGCTCGCTCTGCCAGGCGGCGTAATCGGCGTACTGCAGGCTGTCGAACGCTGGCAACTGCCGTCCCGCGCACAGTTGCTGCAGTTCGGTCATCAGCAATGAAAGAGACTGGCGGTCACAGCTGGCCAGGGTCACGCTGATCAGCAACTGACGATCCAGCAGCGAGGCCACCAGGGGCACTTCGGCCAGGGCCAGGCGATCCTCGGCACGGGCCTGTTGCAGGCTGCGCCCCGCTTCCAGCGACAGGCGCAGGCGCACCTGGGGGGTGATTTCCTGCACCGGTTGCTTGAAGCCGGGCACCTGCCGGTAGCGGGTGCGCAGGATTTCGTGGCGCTGGCACACCTCGTTCAGTGCGGCATCCAGCACAGCACGCTCGGGCGGCGTGTCGAAGGACAGGAGCGCCTGCGCCGCCAGCGGCTGGCCCAGGTACTGCTGCTGGGAAAGAATCGCGGCCTGCTGGGCCGAAATCTGAAACGTCTCTGCTTGGGAAAAGTCGGTCATGCTGATGTCCTTAACCAATGGCCACGTCGGTGCTTTTCAGCGGGACGGCCATG
>NZ_JAUTYS010000132.1:0-555 GCF_041982285.1 Pantoea sp. ANP04
GCCTCCGCTAAGGAAGGCGACCTGATTGAAATGGGCCTGACCGCCATCGACTTTGGTCGCACCTCGGTCACCTTGCGCGCCGAAGTTCGCAACATCTTCACCCAGGAATCGATCCTGACCATCGAGAAGATCGTATTCGTCAACATCGGCGAAGACGGCAAGCCGCAACCGCACGGTTATGACCACATCACCTACACTCGCGACCGTATCCCGTTGGAAATCACCAAGGCGCTGATCTAGTTTTCGGACCGATCCCCTCAGCCAACGTTGAGTTGACGGTGTGGTGCCCCAGTCCTCGTTGTGAGGGCTGGGGCATTCGCGTTTTCAGGTCCAGCGTAACCGCCAATATTTTGGTGTGAAAACCTCTTGTCGACGGGACCGTGTTGGGGCAGAGTTTGTCGCGGGCGCAGTTCGCGCCCTGCCCCACCAGTTACCGAGGTATGAGCATGAGCAAGATGATCTTTGTAAACCTACCGACCGCTGATCTGGCCAAGTCCGACGCCTTCTACTCCTCTATGGGTTACGAGAAGAACACCACCTTCTCGGACGAGAATG
>NZ_JAUTYS010000133.1:0-552 GCF_041982285.1 Pantoea sp. ANP04
CCAATGAATCCAAGTGCCCGTTCAAACACACCGCCGGCGAAGGCACCAGCAACCGTGACTGGTGGCCCGGCCAACTGAACCTGAAGATCCTCCACCAGCACTCGCAGCTGTCCGACCCGATGGCCGAGGACTTCGACTACGCCGCCGAATTCAAGACCCTGGACCTGGCCGCCGTGAAGCGCGACCTGCTGGCCTTGATGACCGACTCCCAACCCTGGTGGCCGGCGGACTTCGGCCACTACGGCCCGCTGTTCATCCGCATGGCCTGGCACAGCGCCGGCACCTACCGCATCGCCGATGGGCGGGGCGGCGGTGGCCGCGGCCAGCAGCGCTTTGCACCGCTGAACAGCTGGCCCGACAACGTCAGCCTGGACAAGGCGCGGCGGCTGATCTGGCCGATCAAGCAGAAGTACGGGCGCAAGCTCTCCTGGGCCGACCTGATCATCCTCACCGGCAACGTCGCCCTGGAATCCATGGGTTTTAAAACCTTCGGCTTTGCCGGCGGCCGCCAGGACGTCTGGGAGCCGGAAGACCACGTCTACTGGGCCAGTC
>NZ_JAUTYS010000134.1:0-551 GCF_041982285.1 Pantoea sp. ANP04
GGCTAAAAGTCTTGCAACACCATGGGAACTAAACCGGGACGGTGCGCTGCCTGTGTAGAGTTAAAAATGGTAGGTGAAAGCAGCAGCGCGACACGCATTACTTGTCGACCGCGGGTGGCTGGGAGCCACTGGTGCACATCGATACTCTGGATGACAGCGCCATGACGTACTGGTACCTAATCTCTAATATAAGCACGGAATCTGACTATGTTCTCACGCATTACTGCACAGCTGCCGGCGGACGGCCTGCTGTTCCACACGCTCACCGGCACCGAGACGCTGTCCCGTCCCTTTGTGCTCACCGCCGAACTGCTGGCCACCGACGCGCGCATCGACCGCCACGCCCTGCTGGGCAAGCCGGTGACCTTTACGCTGCCGACCGACGGCCTGATGAACGCGCTGAGCCCGCGCTACCTCAACGGCAAAATCACCCGGGTGGCGGTGCGCAGCCAGGAGCTGAGCGGCACCCGCTACGCGGTCTACCAGCTGACGGTGGAGCCGGACCTGTGGCCGATGCGGCGCGACCGCAACCTGCGCATCTTCCAGAGCCA
>NZ_JAUTYS010000135.1:0-551 GCF_041982285.1 Pantoea sp. ANP04
CCAGACTCCTTTCCCCGTTGAAATAGTACTGGTCATGCATCAGCGCGCTCAGTCGCTTACCCACCAGCAAACGTGCCGTGTGCAAGTCTTGGGCTGCTCTGGTATGAGAAAAGCAATAGCGGCTATCCATTAAGCACCTCATGTACGTCGGACGAGGGGCAGTCCACTGCTGACCGAAAACTGCCACTCAAGGACGATGCCGTTGAGTCGATAGCAGCCCCTTCTGCATTCGACCAGAAACAAGGGTTGGCAAACGCTACAACGAATGGCAGCCCACCCCTACCCCACCCAATACCAAACCGCTCCCCCCTCAAACTCCGGCATCACTTCCCCCTGTGCAAAGCAGCGCCGCGACTCCGGCTGCGCCGGGGTAAACCAATAACCGGCCTTGCTGCAGGACTGCCCCGCCACCACCGGCGCTACATGCTTCGAATCGCTCGGCTGAAGACTCCTCGCATAGGCCACCAGATCCTTGGGATAGACCCTGTGCTCGACCCCGCTGTCATCGATGCCATAAAGGAAGGCAATGGCCGCCGCCTCGAACGTCCAAT
>NZ_JAUTYS010000136.1:0-550 GCF_041982285.1 Pantoea sp. ANP04
CGCCGCGAACTGCGTCTGCTGGAAGAAGCGGGTGGGGTGGTGCGTGCGGTCAGTGATTTCACCAGCGCTGAGCTGGCGGCCATCTACTGTGACCTGTTCCAGCGCCGCTGGGGCTTTGCGGCCACTGGCGCCGAGCGCATGGCCGAGGTGTTGGAACGCTTGCGCGAGCTGCTGATCGGCTCGGTGATTTTCCTCAACGATGCGCCGATTGCCGTGCAGTTGATCTACCGGGTCGAAGCGCCGCAGTGGATCAGCGTGGAGTATGTAAACGGTGGTGTTGACCCACAGACGCGTGAGTTCAGTCCGGGGAGCGTGCTGAGCTTCCTCAACACCCAGAGTGCCTGGGAACAGGCTCGGGCCCTGGATAAACCGCTGCGTTTCTCTTTTGGCCGCGCCGACCGTGAGTACAAGGACCGTTGGTGCAATCCGGTGCCGGTTTTTCAGGTGTGAGGCCGTCCATGAGTCGCAAACAGCAACTGCTCAAGCGCCACCGGCGCAATAAACGAATCGCCCTGTTGGTGGGGCTGGTGCTGTTGCTGCTGATTGGCGT
>NZ_JAUTYS010000137.1:0-549 GCF_041982285.1 Pantoea sp. ANP04
CTCGCGTGCCTCGTCCATCTCCTTCCTGCGCACCTCGTGGATGTTCTCCTCGATGTACGGGTCCCCCTGGAGCTTGGGGTTGAGGATGGAGCCGCGTTCCCCTCCCGTGCAGGTCACCACGAGCACGTCCACCCCCTCGGACACGTACTTCGCCATGGTGGCCGCGCCCTTGCTCGACTCGTCGTCGGGGTGGGCGTGGACGGCCATCAGTCGCAGCTGGTCAGTCAAGACTCGATCCTCGGTTAAGTCGGCGCCCCGTGTCGGTCGGCGCGTTCGGCGGCTTCTATAGTGACCGAATCGGGAGGCGAATAATTCCGGGGTCCTGCTCCGGTGCTCCTTTCGGGACATCCGTTCCGTTCCGGCCGAGAGGACGATCATGAGTACGGCGACGACGCGCCCGCCCGAGAGCCGCTACGGCCGCTCCTCGGACGCGCAGGCCGACCGCACGCTCAAGCTCGTCGGCACGGTCCTCGGTGTCCTGCTCCTCGCACTGCTCGGCTGGTACGGCTACCACTACGTCGCGCAGAACGAGATCAGCGGCGAAGTGAT
>NZ_JAUTYS010000138.1:0-548 GCF_041982285.1 Pantoea sp. ANP04
CTCTCAATCTTAAGTTATCCAGAAAACCTCTTACTTTTGAATCTTTAAGAAAAGATTCTTCCAGCAGGTTCCAGCTTACAGAACCTCCTCCAAAACTACCATATTTATTTCCCTCAGGTAAAGCTGATAAACCATCAATTCTATAATTTAAGCTCAGGAAATATTTGTTTTTATAATTGTAATTTAAGTTCGAAAAATAAGAGAGTAAAGCATTTTCAGAAAGTTAATTACCTATAGGAGAAATATTCGAATAACTTCCCTGATAATTCTTATAATATGGATCAGTGACATTACTTTGAGTAGCTCCCCAGCTATCGAGCGTAGTTTTAATACGCTCGTAACCTAATAGGAAAGTGAAATGGTTGTTTTCATTAAAAGAATCTTTGTAGGTAAGCGTATTTGCCCAATCGGTTCTAGATAAATCGGTTGCTATGTTTGTTGCCACACCATTGTATGCAGCTCCTCCTCCATGAATTGGATTTAAAAACAATTTATTTTCAAGATCAATTGTATTCAATCCATAACTCGTTCTAAAGATTATTTTTTTG
>NZ_JAUTYS010000139.1:0-547 GCF_041982285.1 Pantoea sp. ANP04
GCGCAATAAACACCACCGCGATACCAAAAGCGGTATAGCTCATGCGCATTTGCCGACGTTTTAGGGCATTATAACTGATGCGCATCGCACTTCCGATAATCAGCGCCTCAAAGATGAGAATCATCGTGACTCCAACAAAGCCCAATTCTTCACCGGTAATAGCTAGTAGAAAATCCGTATGCGCCTCTGGTAAATGCGACAGTTTTTGCACGCTTTCGCCGTAGCCGACGCCAGTAAACTGTCCGCGACCAAAGGCAATTAAGCTACGTGCTAGCTGATAATCAGTGTCTTGTACATCGTCAAAAGGGTCCAAAAACGACATCACCCGTACCAGTCGGTATTGTACGGTCGCCACCATTAATACAGCACCGCCAACGGCCACAGCGCCGAGCGCGATAAACTGCTTATAAGGCGCGCCGGCAATATAAAAGATGGCAAAGACCGTCCCAATAATAACCACAAACGAGCCAAAATCTGGCTGCGCGAGCAACAGAACGGTGATTAATCCAACCACGATGGCTATGCGTAAAAACCCATCCCAACCGTT
>NZ_JAUTYS010000140.1:0-547 GCF_041982285.1 Pantoea sp. ANP04
GACCCCGTCGCTGCGTTCGACGGCGGTCATCGATGTCACGGCCACGGGTATTCCCAGGGTACGGCGATCGGCGCCGCCCGCCATGACCTGATGACGCCGCGACCCTGTCCAGGGGCATTCCCCTCGGGCGCCTGGGAACGCCTGAGGACATCGCCTACGCCATGTTGTTCCTGGCCTCGCCACAGGCCGGCTACATCACCGGCCAGACCCTGATAGTGGACGGCGGTGCCCTGCTCCCGGAAAACAGCCAGTTGTAGGCGCTGGCTTGCCAGCGAAGGCGTCCTCAAGGGCGGTGCTTGTCTGAGGCCTCTTCGCCGGCAGCCGGCTCCTACACCGTCTGGGGTGATGGGGATCAGTTGCCGCTGCGGATCTTGTTCCACAAGCGGGTGCGGATACGGTCGATGTCCAGCGGCATGGCTTCCAGCGCAAACAACTTGTCCATCATGGCCGGGCTCGGGTAAACCTTGGTGTCGTTCTTGATCGCTGGGTCGACCAGAGCATCGGCTTGCTGGTTGCCATTGGCGTAATGCACGTAGTTGCTGATGTT
>NZ_JAUTYS010000141.1:0-544 GCF_041982285.1 Pantoea sp. ANP04
TCCGAGCATCCTGTGAAAGGCATGCGCGGCGGCAATCTGTCCGGGCTGGCACTCTGTGGCCAGGATTTGTGGACGGTTTCCGACCGCGATGATGATCAGATCTACAAGCTCGATACTCGCGACAGTGCCTGGCAGGCCGATGCCGTCAAGCTGGAGGTGCCTGCAGTACCCGATACCGGCTTGCCCTGGGGCTTGAAGTCACGGACCTGGGCGGCGTCCTTCGTGCGTGGTGGCGACCTGGATTTCGAAGGCATCTCCTGCGACGCCGCCGGCAACAAGTATGTGATCAGCGAGGCTCATGCCGCGGTGCTACAAGTGCCGGCGCAAGGCGCGCCGGCCTGGTTGAAGATCTCCCCGATCATGGTCCGTGAAGCGCGGGCCAGTGGCATGCTCCTGCATTTCAACGCCTTGTTCGAAGGCCTGGCGGTGAACCCTGCCGGCGACCGGATCTGGTTGGCGGCGGAGCGTGAGCGGCGCGGGCTGTTGCTGGTCAAGCGCGGGCAGACCACTTGGGACTGTGATGGTGGTTGCGTGCTGCTCAGTG
>NZ_JAUTYS010000142.1:0-543 GCF_041982285.1 Pantoea sp. ANP04
GGGAGCGCCAGTGGGCCAGCAACTCGAGCATCCGCTCCTCTGCCTCGGGATTGTTTCGTGGACCGAGCCGGGGATGCAGGATGCCTTGTTGTTGATCGATGATTAGCAGCGCCGTGTCGGCCGGAATGGGCATGAAGCATTCTCCGCTGGAGCATCATTGAATTTTCCAACTTCAACATCACCTGCTGTGACAGGCAAGCCACTCATTACACACCGGACGACCTAATGCAGACGCTTGCTGTCGTGCCATCGTCGAGCATGAAACGACAGATGACGGCGCTCCGGCGCTGGCTATTTGTGGCGCGGTCAAGAAATACCTCCAGCCCCCGCTTGCGCGGCACTCGCCTGCTCACTAACGTAGCGCCTTTATCGACGCTACCCCCCGCAGGAGCTTTGCCATGGCCTCGCCAGCCCTCTCACATTTTCTTCCCCGGTTCGGCGTTGCCGCGGCAGTGGCCGGTGCTCTCAGCCTGGCCGGTTGCCAGTCCTGGAACTCTCAAAACAGCCTGCCACCCACCTCCGGCGTACAGCCCCTCAAGGGCC
>NZ_JAUTYS010000143.1:0-543 GCF_041982285.1 Pantoea sp. ANP04
AATGTTTCAGTTTGTTTTAGCCTTCGCAGTCGCGTTTGTATTATTTGCGCTGGTTGCTGAGGCTTCAACTTTCTGGTTGATTGTTGTCGGAACTATTTTGGCTTGCCTGTTTGTTATTTCTGCCATGATGCTCGGTTATGCATGGGCGCAGAAAAAGTTTCAGGATGATATCGAAATTTGAGTTCATGGTCTTGGGCGAACCTATCGGTCAAGGGTCTATGAAGCATATTGGTAATGGTCGCATGATTGCGAGCAACGATAAAAAGTTGCGTGCCTGGCGTTTATCTATTGTTGATGCGATACATAAAGAAATGTTTCGTATCGGGGTGAAACCTTTTTTCGATACAGCGTTACAACTTGATATCAAGTTTTGTGTTGAGCGGCCTAAAAGTGTGAAACGCATTCATCCTACTGTTCCCTATGATTTAGATAAACTAATCCGAGCTGTTGGGGATGGCTGCACTCAATCAGGGTTGATCAGTGATGACGCTATTTTTGTAGATATTTCCGCAGTCAAACGCTATTCTGATGGTTGTCCTTATG
>NZ_JAUTYS010000144.1:0-542 GCF_041982285.1 Pantoea sp. ANP04
CGTCGCCGCTACGGCCACTTCGGCGAGCGCGCGCAGTTCATCCCGTTCCCGTACCACTTCCGCGGCCCTAAAGGCATGACCAAGGAAGAGTACGGCAGCCACTGCGTGCAGCAGTTCGCCCGCCTGTTCGAGACCGAATACAACGGCGTGTGGGACCCGAAAGTCGGCCAGAGCGAATACGCCGCCTTCTACGTCGAGCCGATCCAGGGCACCGGCGGCTACGTGATCCCGCCGATGAACTTCTACAGCGAGCTCAAGCAGGTGCTGGACCAGCACGGCATCCTGATGGTGGTGGACGAAATCCAGATGGGCTTCTATCGCACCGGCAAGCTGTGGTCCATCGAACACTTCGACGTCCAACCCGACGTGATCGTGTTCGGCAAGGCGCTGACCAACGGCCTCAACCCGCTGGGCGGCATCTGGGCCCGTGAAGAGCTGATCAACCCGGGCGTATTCCCGCCAGGCTCGACTCACTCCACCTTCGCCTCCAACCCGCTGGGCACCGCCGTGGGCCTGGAAATGTTCAAGATGACCAGCGAGAT
>NZ_JAUTYS010000145.1:0-542 GCF_041982285.1 Pantoea sp. ANP04
GGCCATGGGAATCGTCAACTGGTGGTAAAGAACCGCGCATTATAGGGGCCATACCTACAGGTTCCTAGCGTTGTGCATCGGGTAGCTATGCTTTAGTTCGCGCCCTATTTTTGTCCCCCGATGTGTTGCCCGCCCACCATGACCAAACGTGAAGCCCCAATCTATAAGGTGATTTTTCTCAACCAGGGCCAGGTGTTCGAAATGTACGCCAAGCAGATCTATCAAAGTGATCTGTGGGGCTTTCTGGAAGTGGAAGAGTTCGTCTTTGGCGAGCGCACGCAAGTGGTCGTCGATCCGAGCGAAGAAAAACTCAAGGCTCAGTTCGAAGGCGTTGTGCGCAGTTTTGTGCCGATGCATTCGATTGTGCGCATCGACGAAGTGGAGCGCCTAGGCACACCAAAGATCAGCGAGGCTCGTGGCGTAAGCAACGTCATGCCGTTTCCCAGGCCAATGCCCGAAAAGTAAGCCTGGTTTGCGTAGGCGCCAGTTTGCCGGTGAGTGGCGTAAAGCGGTTACGGCAGGGGCGAGAAAGGCGAACGCCC
>NZ_JAUTYS010000146.1:0-540 GCF_041982285.1 Pantoea sp. ANP04
CGATCAGGGTCTTGGTCAGCGGCAGCTTGACCCCGAACAGCGGCAGGATCAGCGCCAGGAAGATCCCGGTGAAGAAGGTGTTGAGCAGGGAGATCTTGATCTGGGCGAAGACGATGTTGCGAAACGCCTGGACCAGCAGGTGCAGGCGGTCGAACAGCGCCGCTGCCAGGGGCTTGCGCTTGGTCAGGTCGGGGATGCGCTGCAGGGCGATGATCGCCCCCAGGACCATGCCGATCAGCAGGGTCACGAACATGTGCGCCGCGTCCTTGCCCACCAGCTGCAACTCGCTCAAGTGCTTGCTGGCCCAGGCGCCGATGGCCGCCTGGAACTCCGCGGCGCTGGCCGGCAGGTAGGCGTCGAGGAACGGCGGCAACTGGCCGCGGGCCTTGTCCACCACCACCATGAACTTGCCCAGCGAAGCCCCGGGATTCTCCGCTTCATGCAAGAGGAAGCTGATGGCTCCGGCGAACAGCAGGGTCAGCAGACTGACCACCAGGGTGCCCAGCAGGGCCACCGCCAGCCAGCGCGCGCGCCGGCCCT
>NZ_JAUTYS010000147.1:0-540 GCF_041982285.1 Pantoea sp. ANP04
GCAAATATGCCTTCATTGATAAACGCGGAATCAGCGAAATCGATATGCCATTCGCCCTTTAAAGAGTTTAAGTTTTTGAGTCGCAGTTCGATTAGGCGCATGTGTCGGTCTTTGTCGTTTGAATGGATGGTTGTGATTGGGCTTTGGAACTTATGTTTTGATGCCGCGCTCATTGCTCATTTATTCAGCTTGAACGTCATCATGGTAGATATTATGGAGTATCTGCTGATAGGCGCTGCGTAATGAGGCTTTTTGGGTATCGGCAATGCCATTGATTTCTAAGCATTTATCAAACACATCAAGCTCATTTAAATCTTGTAAGGTTACAGAAGATTGCTGCTGATTGAGGACTTTATTGTAGGTGCGCGTATTTTTGATTTTTAACACTTCGCAAGTTAAACCCTCAATCATGGCATTCACTTCTTCACGCAGCTCATTGACGATTTCATCACCGTCATAAATCACTTCTAGCCAAATAGACTCTGAGGACTTTAATGATTTTATCGTAGCAGCGATGGCGGTCAAATCGCCCGTTATCTG
>NZ_JAUTYS010000148.1:0-540 GCF_041982285.1 Pantoea sp. ANP04
TCACGCCACCTCGATGGCGGCCATCAGACCGGTTTCCATGTGGTCGATCACGTGGCAGTGGAACATCCAGACCCCAGGGTTATCCGCCACCAGCGCCACGCGGGCACGCTCGTTCTTGCCCAGCAGGTCGGTGTCGGTGAAGTAGGGAGTGATCTTCTTGCGGTTCGAGGCGATGACCTTGAAGCTCATGCCGTGCAAGTGGATCGGGTGTTGGTACTGAGTCATGTTCTTCAATTCGAAAATGTAGCTCTTGCCCTTTTTCAGCGTGGCAATCGGGCGGTCGGCGCAGGTCTTGTCGGTGATGTCCCAGGCCTGGCCGTTGATCTGCCACAGGCTCGGCGGCTGGCCATTGTCCACGTTCACCGAGACCGAGCCAACCCACTCGAAATTGAAGTTGAGCTTCTCGGCGTTGTCGAGATCCGGCTCGGCCACCGGGTTGGCCGGCAGGGCTGGCGGCCACTGGGTCGGCGCATCGTTGTTGGCCACCGAACGCAAGGTGCCCAGGCGCACCGGACCGTTGCGCAGGGACAGTTCCTGCCC
>NZ_JAUTYS010000149.1:0-539 GCF_041982285.1 Pantoea sp. ANP04
CGCCTTCCTCCCCGCTGAAAGTACTTTACAACCCGAAGGCCTTCTTCATACACGCGGCATGGCTGCATCAGGCTTGCGCCCATTGTGCAATATTCCCCACTGCTGCCTCCCGTAGGAGTCTGGACCGTGTCTCAGTTCCAGTGTGGCTGGTCATCCTCTCAGACCAGCTAGGGATCGTCGCCTAGGTGGGCCATTACCCCGCCTACTAGCTAATCCCATCTGGGTTCATCCGATAGTGAGAGGCCCGAAGGTCCCCCTCTTTGGTCTTGCGACGTTATGCGGTATTAGCCACCGTTTCCAGTGGTTATCCCCCTCTATCGGGCAGATCCCCAGACATTACTCACCCGTCCGCCACTCGTCACCCAAGAGCAAGCTCTCTGTGCTACCGTCCGACTTGCATGTGTTAGGCCTGCCGCCAGCGTTCAATCTGAGCCATGATCAAACTCTTCAATTTAAGTTTGATTTGCTTAAACAAGTTAAGCGGTGCTCATCTGTAAAACGTCATAATGAATTTCATTATGTGTTCACTCGTGAGGCTT
>NZ_JAUTYS010000150.1:0-539 GCF_041982285.1 Pantoea sp. ANP04
ATTGCTGCGTGGCATGCCCCCTCCCCAGGTGAAATACCACGCAAAAAAGAGGGGGCTAAGATAGCACAGCGCCCGCTGCCGAACAGCGGCGCCATGCACAGGGAGGTGTGATGAGTATTCGTGATTGGCCTGCGGCGGAGCGCCCGCGGGAACGGCTTCTGGAGCAGGGCGCCATCAGCCTTTCCGACGCCGAATTGCTGGCTATTTTCTTGCGCACCGGGGTGGCTGGAAAAAGTGCGGTCGACCTGGCGCGGCACCTGTTGCATCGCTTCGGCAGCTTGCGCAGTCTGCTGGAAGCCGATCAGCTGACCTTCACCCGCCAACTGGGATTGGGGCCGGCCAAGTACGCACTGTTGCAAGCGGTGTTGGAGATGGCGCGTCGGCATCTGGCAGAAAAACTCCACCGCCAGTCAGCCTTGGAAAGTCCGTTGGTGGTGCGCGATTACCTGAAGTCGATGTTGCGACATGAGCCCCACGAGGTGTTTGGCTGTCTGTTTCTCGACACCAAGCATCGGGTGCTGGCCTTTGAGGTGCTGTTC
>NZ_JAUTYS010000151.1:0-539 GCF_041982285.1 Pantoea sp. ANP04
GCCTCAGCGTCGCGCCAAGAGCTTCAGCATCCCGACTCCGCCACTGGATACCCTCAAGGCCATCCTCGACGGTTCCGGCGATCGCGAAATCTCCACCACCATGGCCTTCGTGCGGATCCTCGCGCAGTTGGTCAAGGACAAGGAAATCGGCCAGCGCATCGTGCCGATCATCCCGGACGAAGCCCGTACCTTCGGTATGGAAGGCATGTTCCGCCAGTTGGGCATCTACTCCTCCGTCGGCCAGCTCTACGAGCCAGTCGATAAAGACCAGGTGATGTTCTACCGCGAAGACAAGAAGGGCCAGATCCTCGAAGAAGGCATCAACGAAGCGGGCGCCATGAGCTCCTTCATCGCGGCCGGTACTTCGTACTCCAGCCACAACCAGCCGATGCTGCCGTTCTACATCTTCTATTCGATGTTCGGCTTCCAGCGTATTGGCGACCTGGCCTGGGCTGCCGGCGACAGCCGCACCCGCGGCTTCCTGATCGGCGGTACCGCCGGCCGTACCACCCTCAACGGTGAAGGCCTGCAGCACGAAG
>NZ_JAUTYS010000152.1:0-538 GCF_041982285.1 Pantoea sp. ANP04
TGTCGCCGATCTGCGCCTGGGCCTGCAGTGGAAACGGCTTGCGCCCGTCCTGCAGGGCCAGCAAGCCGCCGATCTTGCCGGTACCGGCGAGCTTCTGCCCGTGGTACTGGCCCTTGACCTTGAGGGCGAAGGCATAGGCTTGGGCCGCGGCGCCTTTTTCACTGATTTTCTTCGCTTCGCTCTCACCGACTATGTCGCTGAAGGGAATGGGTTTGCCGAGCAGCTCTACCTGCAGGTCAAGTTGGGTTTTCAGGCTCTGGTCGTCCAGGGTCACATGGCCCTTGTCGAAACCGATGGCGCCGATGTCCACCGTCCAGTTGGAAGGCTCGGCCTCGGGGTCCTTCGGGTCGAACTTGAAGGTCCAGTTGGCGCGACCGTCCGCCAGCCGCTGCAGCGCAGCATCGGGCTCGGTCAGATCGATACGCGGGATGCTGACCCGCTGGGCCAACAGGGCCAGGGGCGAGATGCGCAACTCGACCCGTTTGAGGCTGACCATCTGCGGCGCCTTGGACCACTCCGGGTTGCCCAGGGTCAGGTC
>NZ_JAUTYS010000153.1:0-538 GCF_041982285.1 Pantoea sp. ANP04
CGCCTGGTCGGCGGACTTGAGCACTTCTTCGGGGGTCCGGTGCTCCATCAGTCGCTCGGCGACACCGATGCTGATGGTCACCGAAACACTGGATGCCGCAGCAACGCCGCGGCGTTGGCGGCCTTGCTGGTCGTCCTGGGGGCGGTTGTCCTGATTGCGCAACTGAATGTTGTAGGTAGCGATGATCTCGCGAATCATCTCCAGGTGCGGCATGCACTCGTCCAGGGTCTTGCCGGCAAATACCACGGCAAACTCTTCCCCTCCGTAACGATAGGCGCGCCCACCACCAGTGACTTTTGACAGCTTGCTGGCCACCAGACGCAGCACCTGATCCCCGACATCGTGACCGTGGGTGTCGTTGAATTTCTTGAAGTGATCGACGTCAGTCATGGCCAGCACATAATTGCGACCCAGACGCTGCATGCGCTCATTGAGCGCCCGGCGCCCCGGCAAGCCGGTCAACTCGTCACGGAACGCCATCTGGTAAGCCTCATGGGCCACCGCCGCAGCAATCATCAACATGACCTGACTGCACATG
>NZ_JAUTYS010000154.1:0-537 GCF_041982285.1 Pantoea sp. ANP04
GCCTGCGCCTCTTTTGCCGGGTTCCAGTGCCGTTCCAGGTGAACAACGTGGTTAGCTCCGACAACGGTCAAACCTACACCCGCTGCGACCGGAGACATGATCAAGAGGTTGAATCCTGACTTCGCTTCGAATGCTGAAATGAGCTTCTTACGGGTCATTTCTTCCGCTTTGGTAGCTACCGCTTTTGTATCTCCGTTGATAACTGCAATGTCCAGGCCGTAGATCTGATCAAGCCACAGTTTCAAAACCCTTTGCAGGCGCTTGGTCATCATGAACAGGATGACCTTTTCGCCCTTATCCCGAATCTCGTCCAGCAGTTTGAGCATCACGGCTAGCTTGCCGGACTCGGACATCAACTGCCGCGCATGGTGGCCATCCCGACTGTAGAGCGATGGTTCATCATCCAAACGAGGGTGCAACGATACCGAGCGCAACTGCGTAAGCGCCGCTAGAGCCGAGCCACGCATGTCATCTGCGCTGGCGCGTCGAGCACGGTATCCATCTAGCACATCGTCATACACCTGCAGTTGAATCCCG
>NZ_JAUTYS010000155.1:0-537 GCF_041982285.1 Pantoea sp. ANP04
CAATCAGGTCATTGAGGGTGGTCACGCCGCTGAGGCCGACGTTGGTGGCATCGGCTGCAGGTGCCGGGTGTTCAAGGCCCTGGACCAGGATCTTCACCAAGTCCTCAACATAGACAAAGTCGCGGGTTTGGCCACCATCACCGAACACGGTGATGGGGCGTGCGCTCTTGGCCCGTTCGCTGAAGATGCTGATCACGCCGGAGTACGGCGACGATGGGTCCTGGCGCGGCCCGAAGATATTGAAGAAGCGCAGGATGACCGGCTCCAGGCCATGCTGGCGGCGGTAGAAATCCAGGTAGTACTCGCTGGCGAGCTTGTCCGCCGCATAGGGCGTGAGGGGAGACTTGGGCGTGTCTTCGTTGATCGGAGTGCCCTCCCCGTTATTGCCATAGACCGCAGCACTGGACGCAAACACCACTCGACGGATGCCGGCGGCGACCATGGCCTCGCACACCCGCAGCGTGCCGATGAAGTTGCTCTGGTGGGTGCGCACCGGGTCCTCGACCGAGGCCTGGACCGAAGCGACAGCCGCCAAGT
>NZ_JAUTYS010000156.1:0-536 GCF_041982285.1 Pantoea sp. ANP04
GACGGGGTGGAGTTAGCCATGGGCTGTCTCGATATTCGTCCGTGAAAGAGGGAGGCCACGATAGCAAGAAACCTACCCCCAGAAAAACCGCCGCAGCGGCGTTCAGGCGCCCAGGAGATCCGCTTGAGCGCCGCTGCCAGCGCTTACAAACCGAATACCCGACGGGCATTGCCCTGGAGGAATTTGTCCGCAATGGCCGGCGGAAGTTCCAGGGCTCGCACCTGTTCCAGGCATTTTTTCAGCGACAGCTGGGGGAAGTTGCTGCCGAACAACACCTTGTCCTGGCCATAAGTGCGCATGAAGTGCAGCAACTGCGGGGGGTAATAGGCCGGCAGGTAGGCGGAGGTATCGATGTGGATGTTGTCGTGTTTCCAGGCCAGGCCGATCATCTCGTCGGTCCAGGGATGCCCGATGTGTCCCCCAACAATCACCAGTTCGGGAAAATCCAGAGCCACCTCGTCCAGGTACGGCACGGGCCGTCCGGTTTCCGAGGGCATAAGCGGCCCCGTATGACCGACTTGGGTACAAAAGGGAAT
>NZ_JAUTYS010000157.1:0-536 GCF_041982285.1 Pantoea sp. ANP04
CGCTGTGGTAGCGGTAGATGCCCGGGGGCGGACATTGCGCCTGGCCCGGGGATTGATCCGTCGGGCCGGCCAGATGCAGGTAGATCTTCAGTGGCAGGGCGGGCTCGGCGTGGTACAGGCAGCCGCTGTCCGGCTCGGCCCGCAACAGGCTCAGCAGCCGGCTCAACTGCGCCACGCTCAGTGCTTCGCCGCCGTACTGACGCTTGGCGGCCCGCAGTTGCAGTGCATCGACGCTGATCGGCGCTGCCGGCAGTTCGATGACCCCATCCCCCTGCTCCGCCAGGTCGCGGCGAATCTGCCGTTGTTGGCGGTGCAGCCGCTCCAGCGCATCCTTGCCCGGCAAGTCGAAGCCGTTGTTGTTACCGGCCAGAAAGTCGGCGAACAAGGCGCCGGGCTGCCCGCTGCCCAGCACAGAGGCCTGGGCCGGCATCAGACAATGCAGCACACGGTGGCTGGGCTGCAGTTGCAACAGTGGCCCAAGCGTCGCCACGTCCACGCCATAGGCCGGGGCCAGCGCGATGCCGAAGTCGGCCTGG
>NZ_JAUTYS010000158.1:0-535 GCF_041982285.1 Pantoea sp. ANP04
CGGAATCGTTGCCAGATAATCAGCGCCAGCACCGAGACTAACAACGAGAGTATGGCTCCGAACGCCACCGCAGCGCGTACCCCCAGCAGTTCGGCGATCCAACCCACTAAAGGCGCCCCGAGCGGCGTTCCGCCCTGCACCACCATCAGGTACAGCGCCAAGACCCGTGCGCGATACATTGGTGGAACCGAGGTCTGCACCATGGTGTTACAACTGTTCAGGAACGTCAGCGAGCTAAGCCCCACCAACACTAAACTCGCGGCAAAAAGCAGGTAGTGCGGCATCACTGCGGACAATAAAGCCGTGGCGCCAAAGGCAATGCCACCACCAATGACAAAACGCCAACGTGGTCTGGAACGGCGCGCCGCAAATAAAGCTCCGGCGAAGGTGCCGATGGCCATGATGCTGCCCAGAATTCCGTATTCTGCCGCACCCACACCGTAAACTTCGGCGGCCATCATCGCGTTGGTCAATTGGAAGTTCAGTCCGAAGGTGCCAATCACAAAGGCCATCGCAAAGATCAGCAAGAGATCTT
>NZ_JAUTYS010000159.1:0-535 GCF_041982285.1 Pantoea sp. ANP04
CTCGCTGCTGGACAACGGCCGCCGCGGCAAGGCGATGACCGGCGCGAACACGCGCGCGCTGAAGTCGCTGGCCGACATGATCAAGGGCAAGAGCGGCCGCTTCCGCCAGAACCTGCTGGGCAAGCGCGTGGACTACTCCGGCCGTTCCGTGATCACCGTGGGCCCGACGCTCAAGTTGCACCAGTGCGGCCTGCCCAAGCTGATGGCGCTCGAGCTGTTCAAGCCCTTCATCTTCTCGCGTCTGGAGGCGATGGGCATTGCCACCACCATCAAGGCAGCAAAGAAGGAAGTCGAATCCGGTACGCCGGTGGTGTGGGACATCCTCGAGGAAGTCATCAAGGAGCACCCGGTGCTGCTCAACCGCGCACCGACGCTACACCGCCTGGGCATCCAGGCCTTCGAGCCGGTGCTGGTGGAGGGCAAGGCGATCCGGATCCATCCGCTGGTCTGCGCGGCGTTCAACGCCGACTTCGACGGCGACCAGATGGCCGTGCACGTGCCGCTGTCGTTCGAGGCGCAGCTGGAAGCGCGCCTG
>NZ_JAUTYS010000160.1:0-534 GCF_041982285.1 Pantoea sp. ANP04
GGCCATGCCCGGTGAGTGGACCGTGTCCTTGGGTGAAGCCACCGAACAGTTGCGCGAAAAGCACAACATCTCCCGTGAAGACCAGGACGCATTCTCGGCCCTGTCCCACCAGCAGGCAGCGGCCGCATGGGACGCCGGTAAGTATGACAACCTCGTCGTGTCGGTTCCCCCCCCGAACAAACCTGGAACCGCGCAGACCCGCGATGAGACCATTCGCGCGGATTCCACCGCAGAATCCCTGTCCAAGCTACGCACGGTGTTCCGCACCGGCGAGAATGCCACGGTCACCGCGGGCAACGCCTCGCCAATGAATGACGGCGCCTCGGCAGCCTTCATCGGGTCCGCCCGCGGCGGCGAGCTACTGGGCGCAGCGCCGTTGGCGCGCATCGTCTCCAACGCTTCTTTTGCCTTGGATCCACAGTTCTTCGGCTTTGCCCCGGTAGAGGCAGCAAATAAGGCATTGGCCAAGGCCGGTCTGAAATGGACCGATATTTCCGTAGTTGAGCTCAACGAAGCCTTTGCCGCGCAGTCCCT
>NZ_JAUTYS010000161.1:0-533 GCF_041982285.1 Pantoea sp. ANP04
TACTACCTCGGCCAGATCTACCGTCGTGGCTACCTGGGCCAGGTCTACCCACAAAAGGCCCTGGACCACCTGCTGACCGCCGCGCGCAACGGCCAGAACAGCGCCGACTTCGCCATTGCCCAGTTGTTCTCCCAGGGCCGCGGCACCCAGCCCAACCCAGTCAACGCCTACGTCTTCAGCCAACTGGCGAAGGTCCAGGACACACCGCAGGCCAACGAGCTGGCGCAACAACTGGAAAGCCAATTGCCGCCTGCACAGCGCGCCGAAGCCCAACGCCTGCTGCAACAAGAGCAGGCCGTGCGTGGGGCCTTGAGCCAGAACGCGCTGCAACTGCACGCCCTGCAAGAAGACGGCGAGGAAACCCTATGACGCTCCCCCCACTCAATACACCTCCTGTAGCCGCTGCCGCAGGCTGCGATCGAGCGCAAAGCGCTCGCCACACCAGCCCCCGCCAATCGCGGCCGCTGCGCGACCGGGCGCAGCCTGCGGCAGCAGCTACAGGCAAGCGTTTCAGCCTGTCGAAACTGGGCATG
>NZ_JAUTYS010000162.1:0-533 GCF_041982285.1 Pantoea sp. ANP04
CACGTCCGGGAAGGAGAACCAGCGCGGCTCGCCAATGGCCCGGAACATCGGATTGGTGTTGAACTGCATGATCTGCCGGACCGAGTGACGCAGGGCCTTGGACGGAATGGTACCCAGGTGGGTGCAGTTGCCGCCGACCTGGCGACGGCTATCGACCATCGCCACTTTGCGTCCTGCTTTCGCGGCGTTCATTGCCGCACCTTCTCCAGCGGGGCCCGAGCCCAGCACCACTACGTCGTAGTTGTAGACAGCCATGCGTACTCCTCAGAACAGGCCGAGATGCCCTTCTGGCATCTCCGGCTAAATCATGCCGCGGCCAGCGGCATGAAGGATCAATTTGGCTCGGTTACGAACCCGGGCACAGTCTATAGAAGCGTCAACGCCGCGCACATTAACCCTTGGTCGCGTCGTAGGCTACTTTTGCCTGCACTACAGCATTCCCAACAGCGTGCCTGGTTATTGTTTTGGTCCGGCCAACAGCGCATCGAACGCCGGGTTGCTACGTGTGACGAAGCCTTTATCGGCACGCATCA
>NZ_JAUTYS010000163.1:0-532 GCF_041982285.1 Pantoea sp. ANP04
GTTGCCACCCGGCTCATTCCAAGCCATAGCGCTCTCCATCTGATAAAGCAAAGACGCACCCACGGCGCGCCGACCAATGCTACAGAATGCCTGCTACAGCGGCACAACCGCATGCCCAGGCTTTTATTGCAAAGTGTGTTGCTCGATGAATTCCGACGGTTGCAGACCTTCGCGACTGACCAGCCGGTTCAACTCGGCCCGCGGCAGGCGAACGGCCAGCAAACTGACCCCTTCGTCGTCGTGATCTTCTTTCTGCACAGCGTTCAACTGGAAAAACTGTGCTCGCAGTCGAGCAAAACGCTGAGGCAAGCGCAAGGTGCCTACGAACAAATCTTCACCCAGCAGCTCCGCAATGGCCTGCTTGAGCAGATCAAGTCCCTGGCCATCACGGGCCGACAACCAGACACGCTGCGGCTTGCCATCGGGATCGCGCTGAATCTGCGGCTCCACACCCTCGAGCAAATCGAGTTTGTTATAGACCTCCAGGATCGGCAAGTCTTGAGCCCCGATCTCACCCAGTACCACCATCACC
>NZ_JAUTYS010000164.1:0-532 GCF_041982285.1 Pantoea sp. ANP04
GCGAACATCATGACGGATACCGCCGCGACCAAGGAGTATTCGCAGGCGAGATCACCATTGAGGACAATCTGGCGTTGACGGTGGAGTATGAAGGTGGTCCGGTGCTGTCCTACTCTCTGAATGCGCACAGCCCCTGGGAGGGGTACCGGGTGGCAGTCAATGGCACCGCGGGACGCCTGGAATTGGATGTGGTCGAGCGAGCAGCGGTGCTTCCTGCCGCAGGGGGAAATCCCGTGGATCCGTCCTTCTCGGACGACGGACAGAATACCGCGGGGCGCTCCAAGGGGGAGAAGCTTGTCCTCCAGCGTCACTGGGGGCCGGCCGAGGAATTGGAAATCATCAACGGGGAAGGTTCGCACGGCGGCGGGGACGCACTTCTGCTGGAGGAACTCTTCCGCGGCAGCACAGTCGACAGGTATTCACGGCAGGCCGGGTTCCTGGATGGAGCGCGAGCTATCGCCGTGGGAATCTGCGGCAATCAATCTCTGGAATCTGGTCAAGCAGTAGATGTAGATCATGCTGGACTTGGTGT
>NZ_JAUTYS010000165.1:0-532 GCF_041982285.1 Pantoea sp. ANP04
TTCGGGGCATCCTTGTAGACACTTTGAGTGCCAGGCGCGGTTCGCGAAAGCGTCGGGTCACCACCACCGAGCAGGTAAACGACTCCGGGGTTTGCAGGATCGCTGAAAACACGAGTGTCAACACGATAGTTAGGGCCGAGTGTCGTTAGAGCTGCCGCCGCGGTCAAGACTTTGAGGGTTGAGGCGGTCGCCGAAGGTGTGGTCGCCGGCGCGGACCAGTTCGGCGTAGCGGACCATGTCGGCGACGGGCATGCCGGTCAGCCGGAGCTTGCCGACGAAGTCGAGCCAGTCGAGGTCGCGGTTGCTGTAGCGGCGCTGGCCGGTGTGCGAGCGGTCGATGTGGGACATCAGGCCGATCCGCTCGGACCAGCGCAGGGTGTGGGCGGTCAGCCCGGTGAAGGCGACGACCTCGCTGATCGTGTAGCGGTCCTGGCCGTCGGGGCGGGGGTGCCGCCGGGGCGCCGCGGAACAGGAGGCGGGTGCGCCGGTGTCGGTGTCGGTGTCGGGCGTGAACGTCGCGGCCGTGCTGCTT
>NZ_JAUTYS010000166.1:0-532 GCF_041982285.1 Pantoea sp. ANP04
TATGTGGTGAAACCCTTCGATCCGCCCAAACTGATCGCACTAGTCGAGAGCGCGTTGCGCACCCAGGCCGACATCCGTTCGGCCGGCGGCGTCCAGCCGGTCCTCAATCCCGAGGACCACAAGGAGGGCATCGTCGGCACCTCCGCCGCCATGCAGCAGGTCTTCAAGGTCATCGGCCAGGTCGCCGCCAGCGACGTCACGGTGATGATCACCGGCGAGAGCGGCACGGGCAAGGAGCTGGTCGCGAAGGCCGTGCATGCCAACAGCAAGCGCGCGTCGCGTCCGTTCGTGACCGTGAACTGCGCGGCCATCTCCGAGACGCTGCTCGAGAGCGAGCTGTTCGGCCACGAGAAGGGCGCCTTCACCGGCGCCGTGGCGGACCGGGTCGGACGCTTCCAGCAGGCCGACAAGGGCACCCTGTTTCTCGATGAAGTGGGCGACATGCCCCTGGCCTTGCAGGCCAAGATCCTCCGCGCCCTGCAGGAACGCGTGATCGAGCCGGTGGGCGATCCCCGGGAGCGCAAGGTCGACG
>NZ_JAUTYS010000167.1:0-530 GCF_041982285.1 Pantoea sp. ANP04
CATGGACCCGCAGCATCGGCTGGTGCTGGAGCAGACCTGGGCGGCGTTCGAGGACGCCGCCATCTGTCCGCACGAGCTGCGCGGCAGCAACACCGGGGTATTCATCGGAATCTCGTCCGCCGACTACAACGGCCTGTTGGCCCGTTCCGAGGCCGGGGCCCACGACGCCACGGGCAATGCCCACTCGATCATCGCCAACCGCATCTCTTTTGTGTTCGATTTTCACGGCCCCAGCGCCCCCATCGATACCGCCTGCTCCAGTTCGCTGGTGGCGGTACACAGGGCGGCGCAGTCGATCCTCAATGGCGACTGCACGGTGGCGGTCGCCGGCGGGGTCAATCTGTGCTTCGAGCCCATGGTGTTCATCGGTGCGCTCAAGGCCGGCATGCTCAGCCCCACGGGGCGCTGCAAGGCCTTTGCCGCCGATGCCGACGGCTATGTTCGCGGCGAAGGCGTCGGTGTGCTGATCCTCAAGGACTATCAGCAGGCCCTGGCCGACGGCGACAATATTGTCGCGGCGATCATCGGCT
>NZ_JAUTYS010000168.1:0-530 GCF_041982285.1 Pantoea sp. ANP04
ACCAGCCAGTGCTGACCTATGTCAATGACTACGGCGGCCGCCCACAGCTGCAGTTCAGCTGCGCAATCAGTACCTGCACTGCCATCCCCGTGGCCAGCAAACGCTGACGTTCAATGACCAGTTCCTGTGAGCGCCGATCATGAAGCCCAGACTCCGTGTATCCCTAGCAGCACGCCTGTGCTGTGCCAGTGTCACCACTCATGCCGTCAGCCCGGGGGCTTTACGCGCCAGCCTCAATGTGAATCTAGCGTATGACTGAGCCCCTCATCATGACGGTCGCACGTCCCGCGTTGCTGGCACTTTTGCTCGGCTGCGGCCCCTTGGCCCAGGCCGTCGAGAGCCGGGTGACGATACAAGGTGTCATCCATGCGGCGATTCCCTGCGTGATCAACAGAGACGCGCCCATTAGCGCCCCTTTTCATGATGTTCAGATTGCAGGCATCTATGGCGACTACAAGACCATTTCCATCGACTACACGCTCGACTGTAGCCGCGCAGCGACCAATGAACTGCGGATACAGGTGCGCGGA
>NZ_JAUTYS010000169.1:0-529 GCF_041982285.1 Pantoea sp. ANP04
AGGGGCGGGGTGTATATCCGTTGCTGAGGGTGTGGCTGCTGGTGGTTTCGTCTTGATGGTTTGGGGGTTGGGTACATATCCATTCCTGCGGTTACGGCCACTTAGGGTTTCGCCCTTACGGCGATGGTGGACGGAGTACATATCCGTTGCTGCGGTTATGGCCCCTTATGGTTTCGCCCTTACGGCGAGTCCCTTTTTTTCAAACGCCAAAAAAAGGAACCAAAAAACGCTTGCCCCTCCATGGGCCCCTCGCTGGGGCTCGGGGTTCCCTCTCTCCGGCATTGCTCCGGGGGCCCGCCGCCAACCGGCCATCCATGGCCGGGTGGCGGCTAGCTCGGCATCCTTGCCGAGCTGCCCCCTACGCAACGCCTACGTTCGGCCGGCTGGGAAGGGGCCTGAAGATCAAGATCAAAAGCCAAAGCCAAAGCCACGGCAAACGGCGCGCCCGTCCGGGCGGCGCATTTTTAAGCCTTCTTCAGCACAACAATTCCCTCTCGTAGGAGCCGGCTTGCCGGCGAAGAGGGCGGTC
>NZ_JAUTYS010000170.1:0-529 GCF_041982285.1 Pantoea sp. ANP04
ACGCTTGATGACCCGTAGCTGGACCAAGGTCAAGACGGGTAAGTAGTTCCACAGGCTCAAACTATCCAAGGTCCGCCCACGTGGGGCGGGCTGCAAATTTTGTTGGGAGTTTCGCAAATGGCAGTTGCCTCCGGCGCCTATAAGAAAGCCCTCGAGGGCGACCAGACACCTAAGCAGGTGCTGGTCAAAATCGACCGGGTCACGAAGAAGTTCGACGAGACGGTTGCCGTGGACGATGTGTCCCTGGAAATCAAGAAGGGCGAGATCTTCGCCCTGCTCGGCGGCTCGGGTTCGGGCAAGTCCACCTTGCTGCGGATGCTGGCCGGTTTCGAACGGCCAACGGAGGGGCGAATCTTCCTCGATGGTGTGGACATCACCGACATGCCGCCCTATGAGCGGCCGATCAACATGATGTTCCAGTCCTACGCCCTGTTCCCGCACATGACCGTGGCCCAGAACATCGCCTTCGGCCTCAAGCAGGACCGCCTGCCGCCCGCCGAGATCGAGGCCCGGGTCGAGGAAATGCTCA
>NZ_JAUTYS010000171.1:0-529 GCF_041982285.1 Pantoea sp. ANP04
AGGTGCCCAGCTGGCCACCTTCGAGGCGAGCACTCGCACGCTGACTCAGCTCGCCGACGCGTTGCTGGGAGCCGGGTCGGTGCATGCAAACCTTGCCGGGACCGGTTCCACCTTTGACCAATTGAGCCGGCCGATCAACGATGCGGCAACCGCCTTGCTGATTCGCCTAGAGCAGGCCCCGGGAAAAATGATTTCCGGTAGCGATGTGCGCAGGCTGCGTGATGACCTGGGCGAATTGCTGCAGGCCTCGGCCTTAGAGGTCGATAGTTCGCAGGCAGTTGACCGCTGGCGCAAGGCCGAAAAGCAGCTGGCCACACACGGTAAAGCGTTGACGCACAGCCTGCGCCGCTACCCGCGCGGGAAAATCCCCGCCGTGGCGCAGGTTCCCGCACAGCATCTGCAGTTGCGGGAGAGTTTGGGCCTACAAACCGCTGAGCAGTCCAGCGCCCTGTACCAGTTGGGGCTAGCCAACGCGCTGGTCCGTGCCACCTTAGGCGATACGCTCGCCTCCGATACTCGGGTGGCGCCG
>NZ_JAUTYS010000172.1:0-529 GCF_041982285.1 Pantoea sp. ANP04
GCCTACCTCGAGTCG
Organism: Pantoea sp. ANP04; assembly: GCF_041982285.1. NCBI lineage: Bacteria > Pseudomonadati > Pseudomonadota > Gammaproteobacteria > Enterobacterales > Erwiniaceae > Pantoea > Pantoea sp. ANP04. The sequence continues at coordinate 16 of NZ_JAUTYS010000172.1, forward strand.
TACAGCGAGTACGGGCAGAACATCTTCGATCGCTACGTGCTGTACGCCGACTTCTGGATTCAGGATCAGGAATACCGCGATCCGGAGACCGGCGAAATCCTCAACCGCGTGGCGCTCAACGAGGAGCTGGAAAAGATCGAGAAGCCAGCCGGCATCAGCAACCCGAAGGATTTCCGCAACGAGGTGGTGAAGTTCACGCTGCGCGCCCGCGCCGGCCATGGCGGCAAGAACCCGTCCTGGACGTCGTACGAGAAGATCCGCGAAGTGATCGAACGTCGCATGTTCAGCCAGGTCGAAGACTTGCTGCCGATCATCAGCTTCGGTTCGAAGAAGGACGGCGAGACCGAGAAGAAGCACGAGGAATTCGTGATGCGCATGGTCGAGCGCGGCTATACCGAGCGGCAGGTCCGCCGGCTGGTCGAGTGGTACATGCGCGTCAAGCAAGCGGGCTGAGGCGGGCCGCGCATGAACATCATCGACCGGCGGGCGGCAATGCCGTGGGCGGCCTCACCAT
>NZ_JAUTYS010000173.1:0-528 GCF_041982285.1 Pantoea sp. ANP04
TCTAAAACTTATCCAAAAAAAGGTCAGTAGATTGCTCTACTGACCTTTATAGCTAGACGACGCTAACATTATCAATAACTATTCATTAATAATTAACTATTCGCCTAAGCATTTTATCGTCTGAAAATTTTACGCCAAACTCAAGAAGATATTAGTGCTCAACGCCACCAGCGCCATGGATATGGCCGTGGTTTAGCTCGTCTTCAGTGGCTGCGCGTACTTCTTGAATTTCTACATCGAACGTCAAACGCTTACCAGCTAACGGATGGTTTGCATCAACCGTCACTTCTTTATCGTTTACGTCAGTCACAGTTACTAGCATCACTTGACCGCCAGCTTCTGACTGAAACTGCATACCAGGCTGGATATCATCAACGCCTTGGAAGTTTTCGCGTGGTACATGTTGTACCGCTTGTTCTTGGTATTCACCGTAACCATCAGCAGGCTCTACAACGGCATTGACTCTTTCGCCAGCAGATTTGCCTTCTAGTTGTTGCTCAAGACCTGGGATGATGTTGCTATGGCCAT
>NZ_JAUTYS010000174.1:0-528 GCF_041982285.1 Pantoea sp. ANP04
TTGATAATGTGACATTCACAGCGTTGCCAGGTAACAATGCGTTCATGTTTACCATTTGACCTTCGGCGCGAATTGCTCGAGTAGAGACGCTTTTTACTCGACGTGTTGGGTCTTTTAGTGGCAACATGCTGGCCCAAGTCGATAGCGAAGCAGAATCGAGATGTACCTGTTGTTTGAATCGTAATTCGCCGTATTGGTCGACAGAATCTTGATTGAGGCTTGCCAATACTGTGTTTGGCGCGATGGTGGACGACACAACGTAAGAGTTGAATCCGTCATCGAGGTTGTTGGTGAATTGAATGTCGCTGATGCAGAAATGTGTCACCGCAGTGCTGTGGCTAGCAGAGAACGAGTTTGTTGGTGTGGTCAAGAGGGTATTGGCAATAGTCCACCTTGAAATGCCTACGACGTCATCAGTAGTTGGATTTTGCCAAACAAAACCCATAGCAACTTGGTTTAGTTCATCTAATAGATCCGCTGCCGAAATGTTGGTCTGCGTTTCACTCGGCATTGAAAGGTAGTAACCCG
>NZ_JAUTYS010000175.1:0-527 GCF_041982285.1 Pantoea sp. ANP04
CCTTCGCGGATTGCGAAGCGCAGACCTTCGTCCATTGCGATTGGGTGGATCAGGGTAACAACCATTTTGATGTTGTCGCCTGGCATGACCATTTCAACGCCTTCTGGCAGCTCTACTGAGCCGGTTACGTCAGTTGTACGGAAGTAGAACTGTGGACGATAGCCTTTGAAGAACGGAGTATGGCGACCACCTTCGTCTTTAGACAGAACGTAAACTTCTGACTCGAACTGGGTGTGTGGCTTGATTGAGCCTGGCTTAGCCAGAACCTGGCCACGCTGGATGTCTTCACGCTTGATACCGCGCAGCAGAACACCACAGTTTTCGCCTGCCTGACCCTGGTCCAGCAGCTTACGGAACATCTCAACACCGGTACAGGTTGATTTCGCAGTATCTTTGATACCAACGATTTCAACTTCGTCGCCGACTTTAACGATGCCGCGCTCAACACGACCGGTAACAACAGTACCACGGCCAGAGATTGAGAATACGTCTTCGATTGGCAGCAGGAACGGCATATCGATCGCACG
>NZ_JAUTYS010000176.1:0-527 GCF_041982285.1 Pantoea sp. ANP04
AGTTCGCCAGCCCGGGCAAGGTGCTGACCCTGGTCACCAGCGGCACTCGTCAATACACCGATCCCTATATTCCGGTGCGGGCCGGCGATGCCTTCGTCTATGACGGCCGACCTTCGGTGGGCTCGGACGGCAAGCTGGGGTCCCACGGCACCCATGTCGGCGGGATTGCCGCTGGCAACCGCGATGGTGGGGCGATGCACGGGGTGGCCTTCGACGCCCAGATCATCAGCGCCGACAACGGCGATCCCGGCCCGGAGGACGGCATCATCCTCGGTAACGATGGCGCAGTGTACAAGGCCGGCTGGGACGGCCTGGTGGCCAGTGGCGCGCGGATCATCAACAACAGCTGGGGCATCGGCATTACCGAGCACTTCAGCAAGGGCGGTCGTGATCCGGCGTTCCCGCACTTCACCCTGGACGATGCCCGGGCGCAGTTCGCGCAGATCCAGCCGTTGCTGGGCAGCTTGCCGGGCGGCGCCTACGACGGGGCGATCGCCGCAGCCCGCAGCGGGGTGCTGACGATTTTT
>NZ_JAUTYS010000177.1:0-527 GCF_041982285.1 Pantoea sp. ANP04
GCCGATCACGCAGATGATCTGCAGCCGGGGCAGGGCGTCGATTTCCGCCGCAGTCAGTCCCAGTGGGCCGCGGGTCAGCACGGCGTCGATCCGCCCGGCATGGTCCTGGATGGCCCGGGCCCGTTCGGCGGGGGTGGGCGCCAGGATCAGGTGAAAGCCCTGCTGTTCGAGCAGCGGCAGGTAGGCGTTGACGTTTTCAACCAGGACCAGGACGGTGGCACGCATCAAGGGATTCCTTGTGAATAGCTGAAATGGCGCAGGGGAGGCGGTGCACGGCTTCGGGCGAGGCGCGCAGCAGGCCGGCGCGAAGGCTCAAGGGTGCGGGTTGCGAGGGAATTTGGCAATGCTCGCCGGCACCGTTCCCGGGGGAATCACGCCATGTTCGGCGTGCCCGGGGCGGTGTGGGGACGATGGGGTCAGAAGGTCACATCGGCGGTCGTGGCCAGGCGCACGAAGGGGCCGTTGAGGGTGGCGTTATGGTGGGCGATGATTTTCTTCGCCCCCAGCACGGGCGTGTCCATGCAGGT
>NZ_JAUTYS010000178.1:0-526 GCF_041982285.1 Pantoea sp. ANP04
GCCCCTTGTAGAATGCGGCCTGTAGAGGTGTCAAAAAATTAAAGTAATGGAACGGAAAACGCACGTAAGGCGCGGCCAGCCTGCCTCTCTCTATCGGTCTTGAAAACCGCCGACTGTAACAGGTCCTAGAGTTCGAATCTCTACGCCTCCGCCAAATTTCAACGAAAAAGCCCTGATTTATCAGGGCTTTTTTGTGTCTGGCGTTCAGGCCTGTCTCCATTCCACTTAAAGCGTTCCATAACTATTATGGACGTGTTCCATAACTAACCCTCCTCCGACGTCCTGTCGAACAACTACCAATCCTCTATACCTACATCTCGTCGGCTCAAATCGCAGCGCCGCAAAACCTCGATTACTGTATGCGCATACAGTATTGGATTCGAGGTAGCACCGTGCACGCCGAAGACACAGATACAGCCGATTGGCTGGCCCTGGAAACCTGCAGGCAACACATCCTGCTGCTTGAGAACGAGGTCGCCGAGCTGAACCTGCAGCTGCGCGCAGCCGATGTACTTTCGGCTTGCCC
>NZ_JAUTYS010000179.1:0-526 GCF_041982285.1 Pantoea sp. ANP04
CAATCACAAGATACACTATATACTTTTTACGTTTGCATCCGAGCCGAAAGCTATAATTTGGCACACTGCATTTTCTTCAAGTGAGAAACTTTGCGCCCCTGCCTTGATAGCGATGTTGAAGGATTCTGGGTCGCCAGCACACGTGCAAATCATTGTGTTTGTAAATGCGTACGGCAGCATAACTTGGCCAGCCTTAAAGGTTCCCTTGCAAGCGAAGAAAAGCGGAGTACGAATTACATTCCATCCGTTTTTCGTTTCAGCGTTCCACGTTCCGGTAAGAAGTCCAAGAATATCCGTAAACTGCGAATTTTGGTTTATTTGCGAACTGCGCATCATGCCTCACTTTCAGCAATCATATTGCAGCTGCTCATCACAAAATCCGTAGGATTTGAGAATGTAACACGAACCACGCCAAGGCGAATTCGCCCAAGATTGAAGAAACGAACACGTTTCGCATACTGCCCAACCTCTCCAAGGTTCTTGAACTTGATATTTCCAAAAGTGTTGCCGCCATCCTTTGAAATTT
>NZ_JAUTYS010000180.1:0-524 GCF_041982285.1 Pantoea sp. ANP04
AGGGCGGCGTACCCCTGAATGCCAACCTATCCACCCTGACTGTACCTGGCGCTTACATCGTGTCATCAGCCACCGTCGCCCTGTCGATCACCCCAGCGCTGCCAGCCGAGTTCGCAAACATCGGCGTAATGGAAATCCTAGGAGCGGGATCGAACACTTACCGGGTTTACCGGTGGACTGTCATTGGGGGCGGAAACCGTGGCGTATTGGAAATTGAATACCAGAACGGAACGTGGACTACATGGCGCAGAACCGACTACGACCCCAAGCCACGTACTGTCCCGAACGGCGCGAACATTGACACGTATGTTCGATCATCGGGAGCGTTCGATGGGGAATGGATAACACTCACGGGCATTGCCACTAATGGCATCACCGGAACCCCCGCAGGCGAAACCGGCATGTTCCATCTGCGGGTATCCGGGTCAACTGGTTTCCAGATGATTCAGTTCTACAACGGCGGTCTCTACTGGCGGTGCATCAACTCCGTATCAGGTGGAACCTTCGGGCCATGGGTTCGTCTA
>NZ_JAUTYS010000181.1:0-524 GCF_041982285.1 Pantoea sp. ANP04
AGGACTCTGCCCCGATCGGGAGTTAGTCCCAGTAGGTATTACGCCGCGGTAACTGTTGCGGGTCAATATGCTTCGGCAAAATCACGTGCGGTAGCCCATCAATCACCACAATCTTGATCCGACCCGAATCAGCATCCATATGCGCACCCCGGCACAGCCCACCCAAGTTGATCAGCTTCGTTTCGCCGCCCATCCACCACGGATCAATATGATGAAACTCGATCTTCTCCGGTGGCTCGGTGCAGCCAGGCACAATACACCCATGATCACGCGCGAGGACGGCGCGTTTGAGCTTCTCCGGAACCAACCGTTGAGCTCGACCATAGTCAAGCAGTTCACTCTTCGAATTGAACACTGCCGGGATGATGTCTGCTTCGCATAACAACCGTCTCAAATCCCCGGGCGGAAGTTTCACCCCGTGGGCGGTGCGGGCATCGCCTGAGGCGAGGTCCTGCAAATTTTCGAGCTTCAAATGCACGAGAACTTCAGGTCTGATCCGTTGGCTACCACCACCGGTGGGGATG
>NZ_JAUTYS010000182.1:0-523 GCF_041982285.1 Pantoea sp. ANP04
GATCGTACTTGACGAGCTCTTCGCCTCACAAACCACGCGTACCGCCACCGAGCTGGCATCGATGTGCTCATTGACGCCTAGCGCCATGAGTTATCACTTGCGAGCCTTAGAAAAATACGGATATGTAGCGCGCGCTGCCAGCGAGGGCGACGCGCGCGAACGTCGCTGGCGCGCCGCCGGTGAGCGTTTGGAACTAAACACTCAAATTGACTCGACGAATGCGAAGACCGCCTATCTTAACGTGCAATTAAACGCGTTCCGCACTCGGCTCAACGCAGAAGTTGAACGCAGAGAGGCTGAAGCCAAGGCAGGAATCATGCCTGCGGCGGACCGTCCACCCATGCTGACTAGTGGTTTAGTCTTCCTTCCTGAGGCTAAACAGAAGGAGTTTAATCGGCGTTTATTGGAGCTCGTTTATGAGTATGAGGCAATGGCCACGGCCGAAGAACGCAACATCGACTCAAAGCGTATGTTCTACTTAATCTCATTACTACCCGAGTACCAGCACCTGGGTAGTGAGGTG
>NZ_JAUTYS010000183.1:0-521 GCF_041982285.1 Pantoea sp. ANP04
ATCGCTAAAAACAATTCCGAATTCTGTGTAAGATGAAAAACTCAACCCAAGAATCAAGCTCATGATAAAGATAAAAATGGTTGAAAACAAAGCGAAAACAACAACGGTTAAGAATTTGGATAAGATGAATTCTTTTTTACTTAATCCGTCAATTAAGTTTTGTTTCAAGGTACCATAACTATATTCATTTGCCATCATGGAAACAATTACAATGGCTAAGAAAAATTTCAACCATGCGGCGATATAGGTATTAAAATGCCAAATAAAAGGAAAGTTGAATATTCCCATTTCGGCCAGATGAAATTTGATTACGCCGATGTCAAATTTTATAGATGCAATTAACGCAATGAAGGAAAGTAAAATAAAATAGGTTAAGGTAAGAACACGGCTGGCTTTGTTTTTCCAGATTTTTTGAAGTTCTATAGAGATAAGTCTGTTCATGGTTTAGTTTTTTTGGATAGTGGCGTTTTTTGTTAATTCTAAAAATTGTGCTTCTAAACTGTTTTTGCGTTTTACTAAAT
>NZ_JAUTYS010000184.1:0-521 GCF_041982285.1 Pantoea sp. ANP04
TTGCATTCATGGATTTTAGGATGTTCTAGTAGATTTCAATCCATTTGTTGGGCTTCAAAAAGCCATATTATCAGAGCATATTGGATGGATTACTCGAAGCAGAGAGCTTCTTTTGTATTTTCTCCATAAGATCACAGGTGCATGTACACCTGGTTCTGGATTTAACCACAATTTTTTTCTCAAAAGGGAATATTTTACTGTTTGGGTTAGAGTTAATTTGGTCTATCGGAAACAACCTCTCTACTTCACCTGAGGTAGTGGTATGGTCTGCGTACACTCTACCCTCCCCAGACCCCACTATGTGGGAATACACTGGGTTTGTTGTTGTTGTTGGTTCTGCTACTATCTGTTGTTTCTTTTATTTCCATTACTTCCCGTTCTAGATTGTTTGTATCTTGAGCCAGGGGTCTATCGGAAACAACCGCTCTACCTATGAGGTAAAGGATCTACGTACACTCTACCTTTCCCAGACCCCACTTTGTACTACACTGTGTACGAGTCTTTAGGGGTAATCATTTTGA
>NZ_JAUTYS010000185.1:0-520 GCF_041982285.1 Pantoea sp. ANP04
ACCTGCGGTTGGATCACCTCCTTACCTGAAGATACCTTCCCGCGCAGTGTCCACACAGATTGTCTGATAAAAAGTAACGAGCAGAAAAAACCTCTACAGGCTTGTAGCTCAGGTGGTTAGAGCGCACCCCTGATAAGGGTGAGGTCGGTGGTTCAAGTCCACTCAGGCCTACCAAATTCGCACTCACGCTGCGTTATGTCTCCGGCTCGCATAGTTCACTATGCTTCGCGGAAACATGCCTTGCCTGAGCACGAATTGCATTTCTCACGAAGTGTACTCGGTTGAGTGGTAGTAGTGGTCTCTGCAGTAACTGTATGGGGCTATAGCTCAGCTGGGAGAGCGCCTGCCTTGCACGCAGGAGGTCAGCGGTTCGATCCCGCTTAGCTCCACCATACCGTTTATCTGTTTTTTCTGAATACTTCAGAGCGTACCGGCAACGGTGTGCTGCGAAGTATTATGCTCTTTAACAATCCGGAACAAGCTGAAAATTGAAACGACGTGTCGTTTTCATTCTCCGTAA
>NZ_JAUTYS010000186.1:0-520 GCF_041982285.1 Pantoea sp. ANP04
GGCTACTGGGGCGGCGTCGGTTCTGTCAGCGACCCGCGCTACCGCGAGCGCATGAGGGCCCTGGGCCTGGGTTCCATCGAGCCCGAGGAGGGCCTGCGGGCACTCGACCAGCTATTGGCGGGCGGCCTCGATCAACTGGCGCTGCTCAAGCTGTTGCACACCCCCCAGGTCGACGGATTCGACAGCCTTGCCGGACTGCTTGGCAACGAACAGATCGTGCTGTGCGCCGACAACCCCGGGGCCATGGCGGCCATGCAGGACAGGTTGCAACACAGGCTGGCGGCGTTGGCCGCGATCACCTAGGGCTGCGGCCCCTCGTTCATTCACTTACAGCACACGCGTCACAGGGAAGTTGAAGCATGCAAACAGCCGCACATCAGACCAGCGCCGGCGCCTTTGGTGAACTCGATGCACTGGCGCGCCGCCTGCTGGCGAGCCAGCTCCAGGCGCTGGGACTTGGCCATGCCGAGGACTTGCAACACCTGGCCACTCGCCACGGCCCTGTCACGCCGGCTTACCT
>NZ_JAUTYS010000187.1:0-520 GCF_041982285.1 Pantoea sp. ANP04
GTGCTGGCGGTGAACCTCAACGCCCCGCAGGTACTGACCCAGGCCCTGCTCGACAGCGGCCGGCTGCACGATCACGGACGCGTGATCCTGTTGGCCTCCATCAGCGGCATTGCCGGCAACCGCGGACAGACCAACTACGCCGCCAGCAAGGCCGGGCTGATCGGCCTGGCCCAGGCCTGGGCACCGCTGCTCAAGGCCCGGGACATCAGCATCAACGCCGTGGCGCCAGGCTTCATCGAGACCCAGATGACCGCCAAGGTGCCCTTCGCCTTGCGCGAAGCCGGACGCCGCATGAGTTCCCTGGGCCAGGGCGGCCTGCCTCAGGACGTCGCCGAGGCCGTGGCCTGGCTCGGCCAGCCGGGCAGTGGCGCGGTCAGCGGGCAAGCCTTGCGGGTGTGTGGCCAAAGTGTCCTGGGAGCCTGAAGATGACAACGCACTGGCATGAACTGAACCTGCCTGCGCTCTTGCCGCCGCTGTTTCTCAAGGCGGCGCTGAGACGGCGGAGCAATGGCATCGAGTT
>NZ_JAUTYS010000188.1:0-520 GCF_041982285.1 Pantoea sp. ANP04
GGTGTGCCGCGCCGACCGCCGCGTCCACGTCGTCTTCGGTACCTTCGGGCACCGAACCCCATACCTTGGCGGTGGCAGGGTCGGTGACTTCGATGCGGTTGGACCCCGTCGAGGCGACCCAATCACCATTGATGAAGTGGGTGTCCACGTGGCGGTAGGGGATCGTTAAAGAATCTCGGGTCATGGTGGTGGTGCTCATCTCAGGACCTCCGTGCGCAGCAGCTTGCGGGAGCGGGCCAGGTCTGCGGTCGCCATATCTACCGCGGCCTGGGTGATCAGTTCCGGAATGATCTCGGTTTCCAGCCGGTCGGTGTAGCGCGCCGGATCCTGGTCAAACCAGCCCGAGGCCAGGGCAATGCCGGCGTGGTCAAAACGCCACAGCCGGTCCGCGTCGCGCATCAGCGCGTCCTCCAAGGAGTAAGCCACCTGCCGGGTGTCATGCCCGTCGATAATCAAGCAGACCGCCTCGATGAATTCTTCGGCAAAGCCCAGTGAGGGCAGTACCCGGCGGGCTACAGCG
>NZ_JAUTYS010000189.1:0-519 GCF_041982285.1 Pantoea sp. ANP04
TCAGTGGCTTTTCGCTCCGGAGCAATGGGAAGGCAGCGGGGGACTGCAGACTTTGCTCGGACAGCATCTACTATTCACCGTGGTGACAGTAGCCATCGCTGGGCTGATTGCAATTCCGGCCGGATGGGCCATTGGGCATGCAGGTAAGGGACGCGAGATTGCAGTGGGTGCCGCAGGGATCGCCCGAGCCGTGCCATCTTTTGGTCTTTTGATCTTGTTGGTATTGATTTTTGGTGTACTGCACAAGCCTGAGGCCGCGGTGCTTACCTTCGTGTTGTTAGCCATTCCCTCGCTCCTTGCCGGTGCATACACGGGCTTTGAAGCGATCGACAGGAAAACCATCGATGCGGCCCGCGCCATGGGCATGACCGAATGGCAAATCCTCTTCAAGGTAGAAATCCCGTTAGGTTTACCGTTGCTCGTAGGCGGAATCAGGTCAGCTGTCTTGCAGGTAGTTGCGACGGTGACCATCGCAGCCTACGTCAACCTTGGTGGACTGGGACTGCCCATTATCACCGG
>NZ_JAUTYS010000190.1:0-519 GCF_041982285.1 Pantoea sp. ANP04
GGTCCACCTGCGGGACGAGAACGGTGGCAAATCAGGTCCGGACGATATGCGCTGCCAGCTGGAAGCCCGTCCGAAAGGTCACCAGCCGATTTCCGTGACCCACAAGGCCGACACCCTGGAACAGGCCATTGATGGTGCGACCATCAAGCTGGAAAGTGCCCTGGAGCACATGTTCGGTAAATTGCGCGGCAAACGTGCGGCGGCCGTGCCCAGCAGCGACGGCACCGAGGCGGATGCCCTGCTCGAAGAAGAATTCCTGGAAAACCAACAGGCCGCGCTCAATAGCTGACGGCTGAGTTTCTCCCCCAACCCACGGGCCTGCATTGCAGGCCCGTTTTGTTTTGTGGCGAGAAAAGTCAGAACGCCACTGACGTTTGTACATAGAGCGTGCGTGGCTCACCCACGTACTTGCCCTTGTTGTTGTCATCGAAGGAGCGGGTGAAGTACTGGTGGTTGAAGATGTTCTTCACGCCCACCGCCACATTCAGATCCGACAATTGCGGGCCGAAGTCGTAGCCG
>NZ_JAUTYS010000191.1:0-519 GCF_041982285.1 Pantoea sp. ANP04
GCCTCCCTGCCGGTCAGCTTCTTCAAGTCTTATTCGGCCTATGCCGGTGCGACTGACGCCATGATCCAGTGGTGGTATGGCCACAACGCCGTGGGCTTCTTCCTGACCACCGGCTTCCTGGGGATGATGTACTACTTCGTACCCAAGCAGGCCGAGCGTCCGATCTACTCCTATCGCCTGTCCATCGTGCACTTCTGGGCGCTGATCACCCTGTACATCTGGGCCGGTCCGCACCACCTGCACTACACCGCACTGCCGGACTGGGCTCAGTCCCTGGGGATGGTGATGTCCCTGGTACTGCTGGCGCCAAGCTGGGGCGGCATGATCAACGGCATGATGACCCTCTCGGGCGCCTGGCATAAGCTGCGCACCGACCCGATCCTGCGCTTTCTGGTGCTGTCCCTGGCGTTCTACGGCATGTCGACCTTCGAAGGCCCGATGATGGCGATCAAGACCGTCAACGCCCTCTCCCACTACACCGACTGGACCATCGGCCATGTGCACGCCGGGGCCCTGGGC
>NZ_JAUTYS010000192.1:0-516 GCF_041982285.1 Pantoea sp. ANP04
GTGCTTTGCGCTTCTAGCCCAGAGACCGGAATTTCGCAGCTGAACGCGTGCACCTTGCTCGTCATTTGCGACGCATCCCCCGAAAGATTCACCGCGTTACGGAAGGCTGCCCGGGAACGCGGACTACCGGTGATCACCCGTAGACCTGTCGCTGATACCGGCCAGATCACGCTGATCGGTGGCGGGCCCGGTGCACTAGACCTGCTGACCGTGCGCGCAGTGAATGCACTGGGCGACGCAGACCTAATCTTCGTTGATCGGCTGGGTCCCGCGGCCCGGGTGCAAGAGCTTGCTCCGCAAGCACTGCTCGTAGATGTAGGTAAACGCCCTGGCCACCACAAAGTTACCCAAGCCCAGATTGAACAGCAAATGCTTTCCGCGGCTCTCGCCGGATCAAATGTGGTCAGGCTCAAGGGTGGAGATCCTTTCGTTTTCGGCCGCGGCTTCGAAGAGCTCACAGCGGCGACCAAGGCAGGCGTCGCGGTGAGCGTCGTTCCGGGGCTCAGCTCCTGCATC
>NZ_JAUTYS010000193.1:0-516 GCF_041982285.1 Pantoea sp. ANP04
CGCCGACAAGGCGCAGCGCAAGCAACTGCGCAAAGACGTACAGATGGTGTTCCAGAGCCCTTATGCCTCGCTCAACCCACGGCAGAAGATTGGCGATCAACTGGCCGAGCCGCTCTTGATCAACACCAAGCTGTCCGCCGCCGAACGCCGGGAAAAAGTCCAGGCGATGATGAAGCAGGTGGGCCTGCGCCCCGAGCATTACCAGCGCTACCCGCACATGTTCTCCGGCGGCCAGCGCCAGCGCATTGGCATCGCCCGCGCCCTGGCCCTCAGCCCCAAGCTGATCATCTGCGACGAGCCGGTCTCGGCGCTCGACGTCTCGGTGCAGGCGCAGGTCTTGAACCTCCTGGCCGACCTGCCGCGCGCACGGGGCTTGAGCTACCTCTTCATTGCCCACGACCTCGCCGTGGTGCGCCAGCTCGCCCACCGGGTGGCGGTGATGTACCTGGGACGGATCGTGGAGATCGGCCCCGCCGACGAAGTGCTGTCGCGACCCCGGCACCCCTACACCCAGGC
>NZ_JAUTYS010000194.1:0-516 GCF_041982285.1 Pantoea sp. ANP04
TGGACACACCAGGGCACAAGCGCCGCAACCGGCACACAGATTCTGATCGAGCACCGTTAGTTTCAATAACATCCCTGTCATCTTGGACAAGCCTCGTGTGCCGTTTTCCGGGTGCAGCCGGCCGCGCCCCTGCGAATCAGGGGCGGGCAGAACCTGCAGTGCTGAAGGGGCCGCTGACGGTCAGCTCAAAGCGGGCGTTCCATCTTGATGATTTCGATGGAGACCGGGCTGTTGCCCCGGCTGAAAGTACCTTCGCCGATCTTCTGGAAGCCGTGATGGGCATAGAAGCCTTCGGCCGTCAGAGTCGCCTCCAGGTAAGCGGAGCGGGCACCGCTGGCCCGCAGTCGAGCGAGCGCCACCTCCAGCAAGCGGCTGCCGATACCGCGCCTGGCACCGTCGCCACGCATGAACAACTTGCTGATCTCGTTGCCGTCGAGCTCGACGAAACCTTCGATCTGCTCGCCCTCGGCCAGCCACAACAAGCCCTTTTCCACGGCTTCGCGGTAGGTTTCCGGC
>NZ_JAUTYS010000195.1:0-515 GCF_041982285.1 Pantoea sp. ANP04
ATGGCCAGAAGATGATGTAATATCCCTAAGACCTTTTTTTTTTTTATACATTTATGTGAAGCACCTGATTTTGACAAAGGTCAGGACTGCTGACCCCCACGTGACTCTGTATTCATCCCTATGTGTTGCAAAAGGTATATAAGCAAACCCAAAAATAAAGAAATCGGATCAGTTTCCGGAAAGACTGATTCCCCCATGTCGCTTCTTTCTTGCTCCCGTTTTTCTGGCTGAATTCCCATCTGGAGCATGGATGCTATTCCACGTAATCCAAGTTATTCAGCCTCTTTTTCTCCACTAATCTTCCTACTACACTATCCATTTCTAATCTCTCTATATCTGTGATTAAATATGTATTTTTCCAAAGACGCCAACTCCATCCCCACCTTCGAATCACCCTGGATACACCGGGGCTGGACCCCGGCACTTTTTCACAAGGTATATAAGATGTTCCATGCCTATATAAACAGTTTATCTTCTGGTTCTTTTTTTTTTCCCTCAGAGTTTCTGCTACAATA
>NZ_JAUTYS010000196.1:0-514 GCF_041982285.1 Pantoea sp. ANP04
GGACGATCACCGAAGGCACCAGCCAGGCCAGGCCTTGCTCGCTCAACGGCAAGTGGGCCAGCTGGCTAGGCAAACCATCGGCCAGGCCGGCCCCCTTGAGCGCATCGATCAGACCGAACACGAAAGACACCAGCATCACCGGGCCAACGATACGCCGCTGGTCCCGCCAGAAGTCCTTGCAGAAGCTCAGGGCCACCAGGGCAATGCACGGTGGATAAATGGCGGTCAGTACCGGGATCGAGAAGGCGATCAGCTTGGTCAGGCCAAGGTTCGACACCAACAGCGAGAAGACCGCGAGGATCACCACCAGAGTCTTATAGGACAACGGTGTTACGCGGCTGAAATACTCGGCGCAGGCACAGGTCAGGCCCACAGCGGTCACCAGGCAAGCCAGGGAGATCAGTACCGCAAGGAAGCCGCTGCCCAGGGAGCCAAAGGTGTGTTGGACATAGGCATGCAGCACCGCCGCGCCATTGGTGGCACCGGCGGCCACTTCATGGCTGCCCGAACCGAG
>NZ_JAUTYS010000197.1:0-514 GCF_041982285.1 Pantoea sp. ANP04
GTGCCATGGGCGTATCGATTACCGGCAGATCGAACAGAAGCACGGCATCGAATTCCGCAGCTATTTTGCCGACTCGCTGGCCAAACTGGCCGAGCCGGTCGCCGATGGTCTGGTGGAGCTGCGCGACGATGCGCTGATTCTGCTGCCGCAGGGGCAGCTGATGATGCGCAACGTCGCCATGGCTTTCGATGCCTATCTCGGTGGCGAGCAGCGCGGGCGCTTCTCGCGCACCGTCTGATCCTTCCATCGCGTCCGGGGCGGCACCCACGCCGCCCCTTCCGCTGATCACCGGCCATTGCCAAATACCGCTCGAACTGTATAAATAGCCAGCTTTCGAGCGGGCCGCCCGCGCCCCAGTTTTACCGGATGTGCGATGCGTCAGGCCCTGGAAAACCCCTTCTACTATCTCGACAACTTTCAGCAGGTCCTGGCCTGGGTGGACCAGCATCATGGCGACCTGCTGGACGACGCCGAGCTGGCGCCTGTGGCTGCCGCTCAACTCAAGCACACCCTG
>NZ_JAUTYS010000198.1:0-513 GCF_041982285.1 Pantoea sp. ANP04
GTGGGTATCAGGGATGCCAGTAGTCTTTGCGCAAGGTGCCGAGATGGTGGAAGACGTGATGGGCTTTATTTCCATCCATGGGCGGGCCGTACTCTTGGTGCTTACCGATGCACCCAACGATGAACTGCAGCTATGGCATGTCACTGTTCCCAGCCCTATTTTCACCAGAGTCCCGCCTCTGCCGTCTGGGACTACGCTCGCCGAGCTCTGTATCAGGCACCACAATAACAGGCTTATGCCGTTCCGCGTCGCTTTCTGGGCGCATAGCGCCGCCATCCATCAAATACCTCTCTATGTTCGCAGCGACAACAGCGATGCAAATGCCACTCCGGCACCCGGCACACACTAAGTGATTGCCCGCTCCCATAAATGCACGCTTTCAGGCCCGATCATCCATCTCAATTCCAGGATATTTCGACGCTCATGATAATCAACGTGGAGTTCCGGGAATTTGGCTGATGGGACTGGAGTTTTACTCGGATCTATTCGACCAAATTGTCCATATTTCAGGCG
>NZ_JAUTYS010000199.1:0-513 GCF_041982285.1 Pantoea sp. ANP04
AACCCGCTGCGCCGTGGCCAAGTCGAAGGTCGCGACTACCTGATCCTCGACTGATTAGCGCAACCCCGTACCCGCCAGACACTGACAATGGAGTTGAAATTATGGGCCCATGGCTCGACAGCGTGACCGCCTGGCTGACCACCAACCCGCAATGGCTGGCCGCCGCTGTATTTATTGTGGCCTGCGTGGAGTGCCTGGCCATTGCCGGCCTGATCGTTCCGGGAACGGTGCTACTGTTCGCGATTGCCGTGCTGGCGGGCAACGGCGCGCTGTCACTGGGAGAAACCCTGCTTCTGGGGTTGTTCGGCGGTTTGCTCGGGGACGTGGTGTCCTACCTGCTGGGGCGTCACTTTCACCAAAGCATCCGGCGCCTGCCGGGACTGCGCCATCATCCGGAATGGATCAACGGCGCCGAAGCCTATTTTCAGCGTTACGGCATCGCCAGTCTGCTGGTAGGACGCTTCATCGGCCCGCTGCGGCCAATGTTGCCAATGGTTGCCGGCATGTTCGACA
>NZ_JAUTYS010000200.1:0-512 GCF_041982285.1 Pantoea sp. ANP04
CTGCTCAACAGCGCCGGGATCGTCACCCGCACCCTGATCGAACCGATCCAGGCCATGGCCGAGCTGGCGGACTTCCAGCCGGACCTGATCATCCTCGACATGTACATGCCGGCCTGCACCGGCACCGAGCTGGCCAAGGTGATCCGCCACAACGACCGTTATGTCAGCGTGCCGATCATCTACCTGTCCGCCGAGGACGACCTGGACAAGCAACTGGACGCCATGAGCGAAGGCGGCGATGACTTCCTCACCAAGCCCATCAAGCCGCGGCACCTGATCACCACCGTGCGCAACCGCGCCGCCCGGGCGCGCAACCTCAAGGCACGGATGGTCCGCGACAGCCTCACCGGCCTGTACAACCACACCCACATTCTGCAACTGCTGGAAGACTGCAGCTTCCGCGCCCGCCGCGAGGGCAAGCCGCTGAGCTTCGCCATGCTCGACATCGACCACTTCAAGCGGGTCAACGACAGCCACGGCCACCCCATGGGCGACCGGGTGATCAAGAGCCT
>NZ_JAUTYS010000201.1:0-512 GCF_041982285.1 Pantoea sp. ANP04
AATAGCATACGCAGCCGCAATATCTTTGTTACGCTGTAACTCCTGTAATTCGTCATTACGAATAGCAGATTTAAGAAGCGGAGCAATAAACGGTACTGCATTAAAGTCAGAAGGATCAAACTTAAAGCACCAAGCACCATCGCTTGGAGAAGTTTGGATCCATTGACCGTATGCGCCTTTACGATTGCGTAGCTGAGCAGAAGGTTTATAATCTTTTATTTTAAAAGCACGATTATAATATTGTTTGAATACTGGAGCAAAGCCATCAATATCAACACCAGCATTATTAAAGTAATTCATATCGAAATCGAATAGAATTCCTTTTTCCCAATAACCAGTCATCATACACATATTCTGTGGTAGGATTTGTAGTGCGTACTTAATACCATTACCTCGAGAACGTGTGCGACGGAACCAAGTCTAGTAAACTTCATTTTGGAAAACGTGTTCAGTAACTTTTCTGAACTCTTCTTTATAATTAAACTTATCAAGGAAGTCATAAAGTCTACGTT
>NZ_JAUTYS010000202.1:0-510 GCF_041982285.1 Pantoea sp. ANP04
GCTTCGGCTTGCGGGTCCGCTAATGCGTGTTGTTCCTTGGCGGATTTGATCAGCCGGTTCAGTTTTTTGGTGCGAGTTTTAGGTTCTGGCTCGGTCAGTACCTCAAGCGCTGCGTCTTCGAGCAGTTGGCCGGCGGCATTCTGGGCGCTGGCGGTGACGGGGGAATCAAATTCACCGGTAGTCGGTTCGAACTTTTCTAAGCGGCGAGCTGCGCTCAGCGACTCGCGCGGGTCCGGGCCAACGGTATTAAACCGCTGGGCAAGTGCCGTGAATTGTGCGGGGCAGCGGTTACCTTGGGCATCGAACTGGCAAATCATCAGGTGGGAGTCGTTCACCCTGCGTCGGGCTTCAAAAAAGTCTAGGTTCAGCCAAGCGGCGAGCACCTCGGGCGCGCCCTTAAAGCTGGGGCGGGAAGCGGTGAGAAGCGGCGGCGCTGCTAGATCACAGGCGTTGGCACGCAAGGCGTCAAGCTCGGTGATGTCTAGTTGGTGGGCGCCGGTGGCCTCGATC
>NZ_JAUTYS010000203.1:0-510 GCF_041982285.1 Pantoea sp. ANP04
AAGCACCCGTTCATCGAGCGGATGATGGAGCACCGCAACGACCTGGCCAACCTGGGCAACACCGTGCGTATCTCGGTGGCAGCCCGCGACGGCGACATCTTCACCCAGGAGTACATGGAGACCCTGCGGCAGATCAACGACGAGGTGTTCTACATCTCTGGCGTCGACCGCTCCGGGCTCAAGTCGCTGTGGAGCCCCAGCGTGCGCTGGACCGAGGTCACCGAGGAAGGCTTCGCCGGTGGCGAGGTGATCCCGCAGACCTACGACGGCTCGCCCGAGAGCCTCGAGGACCTGCGCGACAACATCCTCAAGTCCGGGCAGATCGGCCGCCTGGTGGCGAACAACTTCAAGTCCAGCATCATCGACGTGCCGCTGCTCGAGTCCTATCCGGATCCGGAAGACCAGGGGCGGCAGATCAAGCTGGATTACCAGAAGTTCTCCCACGAGCTGGAAGAGAAAATCCGCGAGAAGTACCAGGCGCAGAACCCGAACGTGAAGGTGCACATCATC
>NZ_JAUTYS010000204.1:0-509 GCF_041982285.1 Pantoea sp. ANP04
GCTTACCTGGAGCGCCTCGAAGGCCTGCCGGTGCAACCCCTGCACCTGCCCCAGTACCCGCAGCAGCACGCCTGGCACCTGTTCATCCTGCGCATCGACGCCGAACGCTGCGGCCTGGACCGTGAAGCCTTCATGAAGGGCCTGCAGGAGCAGAACATCGGCACCGGCATCCACTTCATCGCCACTCACCTGCATACCTATTATCGACAGCGCTTCGCCGATGTGCGGCTGCCACACACCGAATGGAACTCGGCGCGTCTATGCTCGATCCCACTGTTCCCGGACATGACCCTCGACGATGTCGAACGGGTCTCCGATGCCATTGCCAACCTCCTGGACTGAAGCCTTTGAAACCTTACCCAATCCAGTTCGTGTCGATCGTGATTCCGGTCTACAACGAAGAACAGAGCCTGCCGGAGCTGCTGCGCCGCACCGAAGCGGCCTGCCGCCAGCTCAAGCACGACTTTGAAATCGTTTTGGTGGACGACGGCAGCCGCGACCAGTCGGCG
>NZ_JAUTYS010000205.1:0-508 GCF_041982285.1 Pantoea sp. ANP04
TGGTGTTCTTCTTCCTCAAGGACCGGGCGATGATCAGCCGTTTGGTTATCGGCTACCTGCCTCAGGAGCGGACCTTGATCACTCGGGTTGCCCACGAAATGAACCGGCAGATCGCCAACTACATCCGCGGCAAGGTCATCGAGATCGTTATTTGCGGTGGTGTGACTTATATCGCCTTCGTCGCCCTGGGCCTGAACTACGCGGCCCTGCTGGCCCTGCTGGTGGGGATTTCGGTGGTGGTGCCCTATGTCGGTGCGGTAGTGGTGACGGTGCCGGTGGCGCTGATCGCCCTGTTCCAGTGGGGCTGGAGCGACCAGTTCATCTACCTGATGGCGGTCTACGGGATCATCCAGGCCCTGGATGGCAATGTGCTGGTGCCGCTGCTGTTCTCCGGTGCGGTGAATCTGCACCCGGTAGCAATCATCTGTGCGGTGCTGCTGTTTGGCGGGCTGTGGGGCTTCTGGGGGATTTTCTTTGCGATTCCCCTGGCCACGCTGTTCAAGGCAGT
>NZ_JAUTYS010000206.1:0-508 GCF_041982285.1 Pantoea sp. ANP04
TTTTCCGGTACGCCCATGTCGTCCCTAGCGCCACTGAACCACCTGATCAAACGCTTTCAGGAGCAGACCCCGATCCGCGCCAGTTCGCTGATCATCACCCTGTACGGCGATGCCATCGAACCCCATGGCGGCACCGTCTGGCTGGGCAGCCTGATTCAACTGCTGGAGCCCATGGGGATCAACGAGCGGCTGATCCGCACTTCGATCTTCCGCCTGAGCAAGGAGGGGTGGCTGACTGCCGAAAAGGTCGGGCGCCGCAGTTACTACAGCCTGACCCTGGCCGGTCGCCGGCGATTCGACAAGGCGTTCAAGCGGGTCTATAGCGCCGGTGTGCCGGCCTGGGATGGTTCCTGGAGCCTGGTAATGCTCGGACAATTGCAACCGGAGTTGCGCAAGCAAGTGCGTGAAGAGTTGGAGTGGCAAGGGTTTGCCGCGATGTCGCCGCTGATGCTGGCGTGCCCGCGCAGCGATCGCGCCGATATCAATGCCACCTTGCTGGAGCTTGATG
>NZ_JAUTYS010000207.1:0-507 GCF_041982285.1 Pantoea sp. ANP04
AACTTTGTTCTTAAGTTTAGCTAATGCAGTACCAGCTTTTATATAGTTATTATCATTAATTGCAGATAGATACGCTTTAACATTTTCGATATCACCTGACTTAATATCTCTTAACGTATCCCATTCAGTATAGTAATCAGGAAAAGAATATTCTCTCAAAGCGTATCACCCCAATGCTGTATATTTATAAGTATAGTTCTCCCAATTTAACGTGCCTGCTAAATATGGCCAGAAGTTTTTACCATTACTAGGTTCATCTATTTTACTATCTGGTCTAAATCTAATACCGTCTTTAGTAATCTCTACATCTAAATAAAAATTATAAGCAACAAAATTTGTTGGATCATTAGATGGATCATAAGCATATCTTGAAGAGAAACCAATACCAAGTTTAGGTAATAGATATCCATAATATCCAGAGTCATCACCATCAATGAAAACAACAGAAGGCACAAATGGAATATCTATTTCTTTCCATGTCATCTCAACTAATTTATATTGTTCGCC
>NZ_JAUTYS010000208.1:0-505 GCF_041982285.1 Pantoea sp. ANP04
GGCTGTTGCTGGTTTAGCCTGTTGTGTAGGGGGTTGTGAGGGGTTGGTGTGGGGGGTTGAAGGTGTTGTTTAATGTTTATTTTTTTTTTTTTTTTTTGTTTGGTAAGCTGGTTTTTTTGTCAATTGGGGTTTTTTTGGGGGTATTTTTTGTTCTGGTTCTAGTTCTTGTTTTGTAGATTTATATGGGGCAGAATCATATTTTTATAATTTATTTTAAATATTATTATAAAATTAAATTATATTAATTTTTTTATTTTAAAAAAAATGCCCTTTTTTGGGGGGTGTTTTTTAATCCTTGTTTTTGTTGTTGGGTTTTGTGTGTATTTTTTTCATGCGTTAATTCGGCCTGGGCCATGGTTGTTTGTTTTGTTTTTTTGGGGGGTGTTAAATTTGCCACGTTAATTTTTTTTGGCTTTTTGTTTTTTTTTTTCTAATTTTATAAGCGCATGGTGGGGGCAACTGCGTGCCTGTGCAATTCACCCATTGTTTGTTCACAGCCCTGGCG
>NZ_JAUTYS010000209.1:0-504 GCF_041982285.1 Pantoea sp. ANP04
CTGATGGTGCTCGATGGCGGTAAGGGCGTTGAGCCCCGGACCATCGCCCTGATGGACGTCTGCCGCCTGCGGGATACGCCCATCGTCAGCTTCATCAACAAACTCGACCGCGATATTCGCGACCCGATCGAGCTGCTGGACGAAATCGAAGCGGTGCTGAAGATCAAGGCCGCGCCTATCACCTGGCCGATCGGTTGCTACCGCGACTTCAAGGGTGTGTACTACCTGGCGGGCGACTACATCATCGTCTACACCCCGGGCCACGGCCACGAACGTACCGAAACCAAGATCATCGAGAAACTCGACTCCGACGAAGCCCGCGCCCACCTGGGTGACGAGTACGAGCGTTTCATCGAGCAGTTGGAACTGGTGCAGGGTGCCTGCCACGAGTTCAACCAGCAGGAGTTCCTCGACGGCCAGTTGACCCCGGTGTTCTTCGGTACCGCCCTGGGCAACTTCGGTGTCGATCACGTGCTCGATGCCGTGGTGGACTGGGCGCCACTG
>NZ_JAUTYS010000210.1:0-501 GCF_041982285.1 Pantoea sp. ANP04
GATGGTCGGGTTTGCGTTCACTGCTGCGGCAGCTGCGTCCACAACCACCTGACTCGACGCTATGTAGCCGGCCACGATCGGCTGAACGAGGGGTGTTGCTTGCGTGGTGATGCGAGCGTCAATTGCTGGTCCGGTCTGCGCTCCATCAACCACAGCAGCAACGTTAGCGTCAGTAACCAGCGCATCAGTAGGCAACTGGGCTAGAGGAACCTTGCCTGATTGCAGGTCTGCTTTCGCCAACAACCCTGCGGTCAGATCGGCGGTGCTAGCTTTCAGGTTTAGCGCAGACTGTGTGGCGTTCGAGACTGGCTTGCCGAGGTCCGTGGTGTTATCCACGTTGCCTAATCCGACCATGTTTTTATCCGGGGAAACCCACTCAGTTTGCGCACCAGACTCAGCCATGCGCATGACTTGAAGGGGTGTCCCAGAGTCAGGTAGCCCTACGCCTGTATCGCCTTTGTCCCCCTTGGCCAGAACAAAGTTCAGGACAGCGTGAGACTC
>NZ_JAUTYS010000211.1:0-501 GCF_041982285.1 Pantoea sp. ANP04
TGCATTTCAATGGGTGGACACTGTTTGGTTTCACGTTGACAGCCAGAACGTTCGCTCTCAACGCGCCATGGAAAAAATCGGCGGGCACCTCTCCCATCGCGCCATCAGACAACTCACTGATCGCTCTCAAGAGTACCTGCTCTACAAAATAGAGAAGCCGAGTCGCCTTGATTAATACAAAAGCCCGGCATTTGGCCGGGCTTTGCATTTCACAGACAGGAGCATTCAGCTATGCACCACCAATACACTTCCAGTCTATTTCAAGCTCACCGCGAACCTGGACTTCTCGCAAATCAATCTCGGTTGCTCGTGAGCCCTTGACTCCAGCAGAGCGCTCACCATAGATCTGTGAGCCTTGCACACCCGAGTATCTCATGCACTTGTACATGATCAGTCACTGGCAATGAAGGATGCCACGCCCCCTTATAACTCTGTACACGCGCCTCTTCTAAAAATCATCGGCTTTTTAAAATCACACCACTCATATATTGATTTAAATCG
>NZ_JAUTYS010000212.1:0-500 GCF_041982285.1 Pantoea sp. ANP04
CAGTTCCAGCCCCAGTTGGTCCATGTCGCTGAAGTGCCGATAGAAGCCGGTGGGCACGATGCCGGCGGCTTTGGCCACTTCGCGCAGGCTCAGGCTGCCGAAACCACGACCACACTCCATCAGATGCCGGGCAGCATCCATCAGGGCGTTGCGGGTCTGTTGCTTCTGTTCGGCGCGGGGCAGCATCGGCGGGGCGTTCTTTGCTCAATGGGAGCGGCGCACTCTAGCAAATCAACTTTGCCGGAGTCGAACTGGAGTCAGGCGAGAGCGGCGAAGGTCAGGGCTAAAATGCCGGGGCCATAAAAGCCAAAGCCCGATCCAGGGATCGGGCTTTTTTTAAGGGCCAGCATGGCCTCAGCTCGCTGCTTGATGACGTTCAGCCAGGCGATCAGCGCCGCCTTCGGCAACGGTCTGACCTTGAGGCGTGCGGCTGTAGCCGTCTTCAACCAGGCCTTTCTCTTCCAGGCGATCACGGCCGCCTTCAGCTACGTTCTGGCCTT